>CAMWGV010000047.1 GCA_947173945.1 uncultured Lachnospiraceae bacterium | reverse complement strand
GCTTATGACTATAATATACTATTTTTGTAATTAATTCAATTTAATTATTAAACTAATTTATATTAATTTTCCATTATATCGTAAATAATTTAAATGTTTATGTTTCGAACTTGTATTTTTAGGTAGTGTATTGTAGAATTAGTGCTGAGTGTCGGAAACTGACAGGAGTGGCACTAAAAATTAATCAGATAGGGTAGGAAAAATCATGGTTCGTTTTATTATAAGCCTATGGGCGTCAAAATTATGTTTATTCTTTTTCAAGCTTACGGGAAGGGAGAAGGATGACAGACCGGGTATATTGGCTTTACGCCTTTGTGATGACTTTATAGACAGGGTAAGTAAGCCGCGTCTTGTTGTAGCGGTTACAGGCACTAACGGAAAAACGACAATCTCCAATCTTGTAAGTGATATTTTAAAGCTGGAGGGAAAAAAGGTTGCCTATAATACATGGGGAGCTAATTATAAGGCAGGGCAGGCGAGATGCCTTTTAGATGCGGTAAATATATTTAACAAACCAACAAAGGATGCTGCGATTGTGGAGGTGGACGAGCTTTTATCGTACAAAACACTTCCGTGGATTCAGCCTAACTACATTATTGTAACAAATATATGTCGTGATTCTATCAGGCGAAATGCACATCAGGAATACATTTTTAACAGTATAAACAGAGGGCTGGCAAAGGTGCCTAAGGCAAAGCTCATATTAAATGCGGATGACCCTGTAAGCAGCTTTTTGGGAGAGCAGTACGGTGGTGCAGGTCAGGAGGATAGTAAGCTTCCAAATAAACGTATTTATTTTTCCATAGCCGACCAGAAGCAGGAGGTTTTACCGATAAATGTTTCTGACTTTCCGGTATGTCCGAAATGCGGAACGAAGCCTGAGTTTATTTATAAGCATTACAGGGATATCGGCAAATTTAAGTGTCCAAAGTGTGGGCTTACATCAAAGCAGGCAAAGTATACAGGAACTACGATAGATTATGATGATAGAAAAATATATGTTTGTGAAGATGGCAGCAACGGAAATTATTATCCTCTTGTTTCGGATACTATATTTAATGCATTTAATGTTGTTGCAATCATAACATTGTTCAGGGAATTAGGACTTAGTCAGAAAAAAATTGCAAAAGATTTGGGCAAGATAAAAATTCCTGAGTCAAGGATGACGGTTGAGGAATGTGATGGAATAAAAATATCTACATTTACCGCTAAGGGACAAAATGTGTCTGCTGCATCTACCGTATTTGAATATCTGGCTAAGGAACCGTCAAATAAAGAGTTGATTTTGCTTCTTGATGAGCATTATGGCGATGACAAATCTATAGAGACAATAACATGGCTTTATGAGAGTGATTTTGAAAACCTGAATAAGGACAACATAAAGAAGATAATCGTTGCCGGTCATCGGTATCTAGATTACAGGTTGAGGCTGAAGCTTGCAGGCATACCTGAGGAAAAGGTTGTCTGTGTCAGGGATGAGAACACGATACCGGATTATGTCATGTTCGATAACATAGAGTCAATTTATGTTCTGCATGATGTTTATACGGTTTCTAAAGCAAAAAATATTAAGGAAAAAATAAAGGAGAAAATGCAAAAGCAGTAAGTGCTGGGCATTTGGAATGGAGATATAATGAGCAGTAAGACTATAAAAATAGAAGTATTGTATCCTGAGCTTAGCAATTTATATGGCGATTACTATAATGCAAAATATCTTGCAGAATGTATAGATCATGTAGAACTTATTTATACATCAAACGATGCGGAGCCGGCTTTTGTGACACAGGAAGTTGATATGATTTACATGGGCTCCATGTCAGAGCGAAATCAAGAGTTCGCATTAGGTCATCTTATGAAATACAAGGACAGGCTTAAGGAGCTTATTGAAAATGATGTTATTGTGCTTGCTACAGGAAATGCACTTGAATTGTTTGGAAATTATATACAGGATGATGACAGAAAAATTCCATGTCTGGAGGCATTGGACTTTTATGCGGTAAGACAGATGAATGATAGGAGAAATTGTTTCTTTCTTGGAAAATACAAGGATATGAAGCTAGTCGGCCACAAGGGACAGTTTTCGTTTTGCCACGGCGCACTTGCAGAAAAAAAGAACATTAAGGTTCTCGGTGGATTTGGAATCAATCTTGATTCAAAATCCGAGGGAATATTTTACAAAAACTTTTATGGCACATATATTTTAGGACCATTTCTTCTATTGAATCCATATTTTGTAAAGCTTATATTAAGCAAGCTTGGGGTGGATGAGACACTTAAATTTGAAAAAGAAATTATAGATGCTTACAACGACAGGCTGGAAAGACTGGAGCAGCCGGGAACAGAGTTTTTAATGGGAGCAGAGTAAAATGAGAAAGCTTAAATATTTGATAAACCGCATAATTAAAATGGATTATAAGGGGATGCTTGCCACTGTAAAGAGAGTTCATAAGGCAAGCGGAAAAAACAGTATCTATCTTTTTTTTGATATGATAATTTCAGGATTTAAATATCAGGCAGGATACATGGATTATGAAATGTTTAACATGTACGAATTAAACAGGTCGGAGAGAAGAAAAATACTTACAAGAGGAAAAAATGATGCTTATGTTGCAAGACTGAACGACAGGGAAGCACGTCAGATGTTTAAGGATAAGCCAAGTTTTAATGAACGGTTTAAAGCTTATATTGGGCGAGACTGGTTTTTAATTAACGGAAAAAATGAAAGTGAATTTGAGGAGTTTTTAAAGGGCAGGGATAAGGTAATAATCAAACCGGTTGGACTTTGCTGTGGTCAGGGTATTGAAATTGTGTCTTTGGAAGACAAAAATCCAAAGGAGTTTTATGAGTATCTTATAAAGACTGACCGACCACTTGTGGAACAGGTTCTAGAGCAAAACGAAGAAATGTCAAAGCTTTATCCAAATGCAGTAAATACGCTCAGAATCGTTACTGTTGTAAGCGATAAAGGAACCGTGTCAGTTGTCGGAACATATATACGTATTGGTGCAGGTGGAAATGACGTTGATAACTTTAATCACGGTGGAATAAGCGCACCGGTAAACCGAAAGACAGGGGTTATAGAGCACAAGGCAAGAAATAAGGAAACAAAATATTTTGACAGACATCCTGACACAGGAACTCCGATTGTTGGATTTCAGGTTCCACACTGGCAGGAGGTACTTGCTTTTGCCAAAAAGATGGCAGGAGAAGTGGAAAATGTAAGGTACGTCGGCTGGGATATCTGCATAACTAAAACAGGACTTGCCGTGGTTGAGGCAAATGAATATCCAGGAAATGATTTATACCAGATTCCGAAAGAAAATATCGGAACCTGCAATATTATTGACGCTGCGCTAGCAAGATAGGATATTTTTGCTCAATAGGAAACTTAGTTTTGGTTAATGGTTCTTTACAATACTCAAAAAACAATATATAATGATTTAGGTATGTAAGCTACTGTGGCTCAGTTGGTAGAGCAGCTGATTCGTAATCAGCAGGTCGTCGGTTCGAGTCCGATCAGTAGCTTTATTTTTTTCTACAAAGCATTTATGATTTAGGGAGTTTATATGGCGGAAAAGAGGAAATCTTATAAGAATTCAAGATGGGACAAGCTTGACAATACAGCAAATTTATTTCCGGTAATTGTCAGCGAGGATGTCAGCAATGTTTACAGGGTCTCGGTGACGCTTAAGGAGGAGATAGATGAGGCACTTCTTCAGAAGGCATTAGATAAGGTTCTGCCATATTTTGACGTGTTCCAGACTAAGCTTAAAAAAGGTGTTTTCTGGTATTATTTCGAGACAAACAATAAGGAGGCACCCAGAGTTCATCAGGAGGACAGATATCCTTGTGCATATATTAATCCATATATAAATAATGAATATCAGTTTCGTGTAACCTATTACAAGAAAAGAATAAATCTTGAGGTATTTCATGTCGTTACGGATGGAAATGGCGCTATTATGTTTCTGAAAGAGCTTACGTATCAGTATTTGAGATATAAGTATCCTTTGCTGGAGGAGACGGAGGGAGACAGCCTTAAGCCGGAGACCTCTTTGGACAGAGAGGACAGCTATCTGAAAAATTACACCCACAGTGCGAAAAAAGGTTACAAAACGGAAAAGGCATACATTGTAAATGGTGAGCGTTTTTCTTCAGGCTGCTTTGGAATTATGCATGGATATGTAAATCTTACGCAGCTTAAGGCAGTATGCAAATCATACGAGGTTACAATAAATCAATATCTTATTTCACTGTTTATTTATTCAGTTTATAAGGAATATTTAAAATCGCAGCCATGTGATAATCCTATAAGCGTGTGTGTTCCTGTAAATCTGAGGCCTTATTTTGATTCCAACACGACAAAAAATTTCTTTGCTGTAGTTTCAGCAGTGTTTAAGGCGACTAAGGAAAGTTATACGTTTGAGGAGGTTTTAAAAGAGGTTTCAGGGGGACTTAAGGATCAGATAAACAAGGACAACCTGGAAAAGCTTTTTTCATATAATGTATCAAATGAAAAAAGTACGATGATAAGGGCGGTTCCTCTATTTATAAAAAATATCGCAATGAAGACAATTTATAAAACCTCTGCAAGGGCAAATACGGCTACAATAACAAACTTAGGTCTGATAAAGGTCAATGATGCATACAGAGATTATATAGATAAATTCCATGTGGTGCTGTCAATGTCCAAGGGTCAGAACATAAAGGGCGGTGTATGCACATATGGGGATACTCTTGTGTTTACTTTTAGCTCTGCGGTAAGAGAAGCATATATTCAAAAATGCTTTTTCCGTCATATGGTTGAGGAAGGCATAGAGGTGGCAGTGGAGACAAATGGGGTGTACTATGAGTAGATGTAACAGATGCAGTGTAGATATTTTTGACAATTCCCATGTATGTCCGTTGTGCAATGGGGTCTTGGATAAGGCGACTACTACTGACTATCACTCAAAATCGAATATGTATCCGGATGTTATGCCGAAAATAAGGAAGCTGAAGCTGTTTATAAAAATATTTGTTTTTGTTTCCATTGTCGTAGAGGGGGTACTGATTCTTGTAAATAGTCTTATGGACAATCAGATTAAGTGGTCTCTCATATGTGGTGTAGTGTTGGCATATGCATGCTTTACGGTAATATTTACCTTTCAGCGGGACAGAGGGCACAGGACAAAGCTGTTTATGCAGGCGGTAGCGGCGATGTTGCTTGTATATCTTATAGATATTGTTATAGGGTACAACGGATGGTCTCTGGATTATGCCATACCGTGTATAATCATGTCTATGGATGGAATTATCATTATTCTCATGCTTGCTAACATAAGGCATTGGCAGAACTATCTGCTTCTTCAGATTATGATGCTTTTTGTCAGCATAATTTTTGTTGTGCTTGCTGCATGTAATCTGATAAAACATCCGGTACTTACTATTATAGCAGCCGGTGTAAGCGGAATATCGTTGCTTGGAAGCTTTATATTTGGAGACAACAAGGCAATCGGTGAGTTGACTAGAAGATTTAGGATGTAAAAATATGGAAAATGAAATTAGTAAACGTGGAAAAATAATAAGGGAGATGGTTTACGAGTTTAATCATAACCGTAAGCTTGTAGAACATTTTGTTGAAGAATCAAGATGTGTCAGCGAAATGGACAAGGCATTTAACTATCCTTCTTATATAAAAACAAGGAGAATATCTCTTGATAACTTTGAAATGGAGCTTATATCAAGGGAACCTCTCGATAAAGAGCAAAATGAAGAACAAACCGCTAAAATGGTTATTTTACAGCTGCATGGAGGTGGCTATGTAAATGCATTCAAAAATAATTACAGAACAATGGCGGGGCTTTATAGCGAAGCAGGGGATGGAGCAGATGTTTTAACGATTGATTACAGAGTGGCGCCTGCCAACCCGTATCCTGCTGCTTTTGAAGATGCGGTTGCCGCATATGACTGGCTGCTTGAAAACGGTTATTGTGAAAATGAAATTATTCTCGCAGGAGACTCTGCAGGTGGTGGGCTTGCAATGGCACTCTGTCATTATTTAAAGGATGAGGGGAGAAAGCTTCCGGCAGGTATTGTGGCTATGTCACCATGGACGGACCTTTTGGCAACAGGGGCATCATACAAAGAAAATTATGATATTGACCCTGTATTCGGACAAAATGGAAGTAGTCTTATATATCACAATCCATACATCGGGGAAAATGATGCTACAAATCCATATATTTCACCTATGTATGGTGATTTTACGGACTTTCCACCGATGCTCATTCAGGTGGGAACATGTGAAATGCTGTTAAGCGATTCAGAATCTGTTGCCCAAAAAGCGAAACGAGCAGGTGTAAAGGTAAGATTCTCAGTATATGAAGGAATGTTTCATGTATTTCAAATGGCTGCAAAACTTATGCCTGAGTCAAAACAGGCATGGGCAGAGGTGAATGGATTTATGAAAGCAATTATGAAAAAACAAATTCAGGAAGAGGACAGTTAAAAGAGGTATTGCTTATGAGAACGGCAATTGCAGAGATGCATATAGAGTGGGAGGACAAGGAAAGGAATACTGATAAGCTGTTGCATATTTTAGATGATATCAAGGATGAAAATGTGCAGCTTTTGCTATGCCCGGAAATGACATTTACAGGCTTTTCCATGAACACAGCCAAAACGTCTGAGACTGATTTTGAGACTGTTAATAAAATGAAAGAGCTTTCTCGGGAATACAAGATTGCAATCGGATTTGGCTGGGTTAAAAATCCCAATGATGAAAGTGGACTTTGTGAAAATCACTATACAATAACATCAGAACATGGGGAATTATTGCTTGACTACACAAAGCTGCATCCGTTTAGCTATAGTGGGGAAGATAAATATTTCAAGGGTGGAGACGACGTAATGGTTTGTTCTTTGGGAGAATTTAATGTAGGAGCGACCATATGCTATGACCTCAGATTTCCGGAAATTTACCAGATAATATCGAATGTGGCAGGACTTATTGCTGTGCCGGCAAACTGGCCTGCAAAACGGAGTGATGCATGGTCTGCATTGCTGAAAGCAAGAGCAATAGAAAATCAGTGCTATATTGCTGGAATAAACTGCAGAGGCAGTATAGACGGAATCGATTACAGTGGAAATTCTGCTGTGTTCTCACCGGAGGGGGAGGAGCTTTGTCCTGTCGCTCGATTTTTAACTTCAGATGATGACCTGGTAATGATTTATGATATAAAAAATAATATTGAAAATATTAGGGAGAACTTTCCCGTAAAAAAAGACAGGCGGACTGACCTATACAAAAACATTGTCTTAAATAAATCTTAATTATTCAAGTTGTTTTATCTTAAAAATATTTCTGCCATAATAATCCCAAGGGAGGTAAGAGGAAAATGTATAATATACTAGTTTGTGATGATGAGAAGGACATAGTGGAGGCACTTACAATTTACTTGTCCGGGGAAGGATACGGTGTTATAAAGGCATACAGTGGCATTGAGGCGGTAGATATAATGTCAGACGAGACGAAAAGAGAAAACATTCAGCTTGTGCTGATGGACATTATGATGCCTGTTATGGATGGTATAGCCGCAATGGCGAAAATAAGAAGTATTTCAAATATCCCTGTTATTCTTCTGACTGCAAAAAGTGAGGACACTGACAAGGTTTTAGGGCTTAACATTGGTGCGGATGATTATGTTACCAAGCCTTTTAATCCCGTTGAGCTTATTGCAAGAGTGAGGGCCCAGTTAAGAAGGTATATGCAGCTTGGCGGTGGCGGAAAGCAGAATGTCAGTGATAAGCTTGTAATTGGAGGCATTGAGCTGGATGATAGAACGAAGACGGTTGTGGTTGACGGTGAGCAGGTTTCGCTTACTCCGACAGAGTTTCAGATTTTAAAGCTGCTTATGAACAACCCGGGAAAGGTTTTTTCACCGAGGGACATATACAAGCTTGTATGGGAGGATGCACCGATAGGAAATGAAAATACGGTTGCCGTACATATCAGACATCTCAGGGAAAAGGTTGAGATTAACCCATCGGAGCCGAGGTATTTAAAGGTAGTCTGGGGACAAGGCTACAAATTAGAGGAGTGATTGGAATGAATAAATTAAAGAAAAGTGGATTGGCAAAGTTTATAGCATGTTTAATTTTGTCTGTTGCATTAGTATGTGCGGTGGTTTGTACCCTTGTTCAAATATATATGTATAACTATCATCTGCGGGGAGATGCATCTGAAAATCTGAAAGAGGATATGATTGAAAACATTGCTGATGAGTATATGAATGAAATTGTATGGAACTACTATTATGCGGTAATTCATGAACGTGCGCAGGAGATAGCATATTATGAAAATAAATTTAGTGAGGAGAATTCTAATCTTGCTTTTTCAATCGTGCCAGCATCGCCGAACAAACACAAATTACCGTCATTGTCAAACTTTTCCTGCAGTGATTACCAGTATAGTAAATATGATAGAGTATCTGTGCCAACGAAAAGCGTTGAAAGAAGCTTTGTATATTATTTGGGACGAACTGAGATAGATGAGCTTTTGAGAGGGAAAATGGACTATGCGTCATTTTCTGTAATTGTGGATTCTGACGGAGAAGAGCATTACTTTGTGGAGCTGAATGACACAGGAGTAACTACTACTGAGGCTGCCACCACTGAAGGGAGACTTGATGTTACGGAGGTAGAGGTTCCGAATACGGACATTACGGAGACAAACCCATATCTGACCACGGCAGAAAACTTTTATGAGTACGATAACGCGGAGGATATAGATTATGGTTCAAGTAGAGATTTAGATGAAAGCTTATATACAGATGTATATACCTACTACAAATATTATCATGGTTATGATGTTACGGGTGATCACAATTATCAAATAATGGGTGATGGAACAATAAATGGTAGCAATCCACATATTGAGGACAGAAACTATGTTGCAAACAATGGTATTCATGCGTTTTCAAGAGATGACGGAAAATGGTGTTATCTTGATATGAGTAGTGACTTTTGTGAAAGATATAATAATTTTTTCTTAACCATTGATTCAAAATATGAAGATTGGAGTTATACGGAGTATTTTGAACCCGACACCATGTCATATCATGTTGATGTAGTAGGATTGAATTATGCGGAGGTGGATGTTAATTATTACGTAAAGTCTAATATTACTGCCACTGACTTGTTTTATTATTCACCGGTTATAAGGTATATTGACATAATAGTTGATTACAGTGTTGGGATGCTCATAGCTTCCATTTTGCTAATATTGGTAATGGGAGGATATCTCGTGTCTGCTGCAGGTCACGGTAATGCTTCAGATGAGCTTTATCTATCATTTATTGATAAAATACCTTATGATCTTATGCTTGCAATCAGCTGTTTTCTAGTTGTGTTAGCGGGTGTTGTTCCAGGATACCATGATTTTATCTCAGTAGTAGCTGTAAGTGTTTTGACTGCATTCATTGTTCCAATTCTGCTCTATACAACATCGGCAAGAATAAAAGTGGGTGGTCTTTTCAAAAACACAATCTGCTATAGATTATTGAAGCTTTTATACATGGGATGTAAAAAGCTGGGAAAGACATCGGGAAAATGTATTAGGGTACTGTGGAATAAATTAAATGTATATGGAAAGTATTTTGGGGTATTTATACTTGTAGCGGCCTTAGAGGCATTTTCACTTATGGCAGGAGCAATTGGTCCTTTCGTGATGTTCTGGATTTTTGAAAAAGTTGCATTTGGAGTAATACTCATTGTGATATGTATAAATATGAGTAAACTGAAGGATGCAGGAAATCAGATTGCCAACGGAGCAGTTGATTATGAGGTTGATACAGAGGGTATGCTTGGTGAGTTCAAGCGGCATGGAGAAAATCTGAACAGCATACAAAGCGGAATTTCAAATGCAGTAGCTGAGTCGCTAAAAAGTGAACATATGAAGACGGAGCTTATAACGAATGTTTCCCATGATTTGAAAACACCGCTTACGTCAATCATTAATTATGTTGATTTGTTAAAGAAGGAAGAACTGAATAACGAAACTGCAACGGAATATATTGAGGTTCTTGACAGACAGTCGGCAAGGCTGAAAAAGCTTATACAGGATCTTATAGATGCATCAAAGGCATCTACGGGGAATCTTGATGTTACACTTGAAAAAATGGGCATACAGGTAATATTAAATCAGGTGCTTGGAGAATTTGAGGATAAGCTTGAAAAAAGAGGCATAAAAACAATTGTAAAATGCGAAGATGAATATTATGTAATGGCCGATGGAAGACTACTGTGGAGAGTCATGGAGAACCTGATTAATAATGTGGCAAAGTATGCACTGGATAATTCCAGGGTTTATGTGGATGTGGAAAACTGCAGAAATGGATATATCAGTGTGACGTTTAAGAATATATCTAAGGATGAGCTTAACATTTCCGGTGACGAGCTTATGGAGAGGTTTGTACGTGGTGACAGATCAAGAAATACAGAGGGAAGCGGACTTGGACTGTCCATAGCAAGAAGTCTTATGGAATTGCAAAAGGGACAAATTGAAATAATTGTTGACGGAGACTTATTTAAGGTTGTATTATTGTTAATAGTTGGCTAATATGCCATGAAATACATAACATTAACAATAAGGAGAACTTTATGGATATCTTTAATATCTTATCCATGTTAGGCGGACTTGCATTGTTTCTTTATGGTATGCATGTAATGGGAGATGCTCTCGCAAAGATGTCAGGTGGAAAACTTGAGAAAATACTTGAGAAGCTTACTTCCAATCGACTGTCCGCCGTGTTGCTGGGAGCGGGAGTGACGGCTGTTATACAGTCATCGGGAGCGACTACCGTTATGGTTGTCGGTTTCGTAAACTCCGGTATTATGAAGCTGAATCAGGCAGTGGGAATTATCATGGGTGCCAATATTGGTACTACAGCAACATCATGGTTGCTTTCACTCACAGGTATTGAAGGCGGAAACCTCTTTGTACAGATGCTGAAGCCAACTTCATTTACACCTATACTTGCAGTTATTGGTGCGGTATTTGTTGTATTTTGTAAGAGTGAAAAAAAGCATAATCTTGGAACCATATTTCTTGGGTTTTCCATACTTATGTATGGAATGACCGCCATGAGTACTGCTGTGGAGCCGCTTAAGGATGTCCCTGAGTTTACCAGTATACTTACCAAGTTTACTAACCCGATACTTGGACTTATTGTAGGACTTGTACTTACAACAATTATGCAGTCATCATCGGTTTCCGTTGGTATTTTGCAGGCACTCTGCTCTACAGGCGCCGTGTCATATGCACTTGCCATACCGATTATCATGGGACAGAATATAGGAAGCTGTACGACAGCGATACTGTCAAGTATGGGTTCCAGCAAGGATGCCAAGCGGGCGGCTGCAGTTCACTTTTATTTTAACGTAATTGGAACAGCTGTATTTATGATTGGCTTTTATGTTTCAAATATATTTTTACAGTATGACTTTTTACAGATTGCTGCTAATCCGGCAGGTATAGCAGTTGTGCACTCATTGTTTAATGTGGCTGCAACACTGGTACTTCTGCCACTGGCAGGTTTCCTTGAGTTTCTTGCAGTTAAGACGATTAAAGATAAGGATGAAGATGTTGAGGAAAGGGATAATGTACTTCAGCTTCTGGATCCTGTATTTCTTGACAGACCGGGATTTGCAATTATGCAGTCAAGAAAGGTTGCCATACACATGGCTCATACATCGAGGGAAAGTGTACTTCAGGCTGTTTCCCTCATAGGAAATTTTGATGAACAGAAGGCACAGCATGTCCGCGATATTGAGGATTTGATAGACCGGTATGAGGATGAGCTGGGAACGTATCTTTTAAGGCTCAGCAGCAAGGATTTGTCTAAGGAGGACAGCCATATATTGTCAGTGCTTCTTCATTCAATCGGAGACATTGAACGTATATCTGACCTTGCGGTAAATATTCTTCTGGGAGTGGAGCAGATGCACCAGAAGGAGCAGAGCTTTTCTAAAAAAGCGATGGAGGAGCTTTCCGTGTATGGACGAGCTTTAAGTGATATTCTTGATATGACGGTATCTGCGTTGGAAAATAATGACAGAGAGATGGCTGCCATGGTTCAGCCCCTTGAGGACCTTATCGATGATATGAACAAGGAACTTAAAAAGAGGCATGTTAAGAGACTCAGAAAGGGCAAATGTACGATTGAGCTTGGTCTTAGTCTTTCAGATATTACAGATACCTATGAGCGTATCTCGGATCACTGTTCGAATATTGCAGTGTGCATCATACAGGTTGAGGAAGATGAAATGGATACGCATGGATACCGTAAGGAGGTTAAAACCGACGAACTGTGGTTTGAAAACCAGTACATTGCATTTGAGCAGAAATACATGTTGCCACAGAGTGGTAAATAAATTATAAAACAATATATTCTAATTTTATTGACAACTTTCCTTGTCATGTATATAATCACAATGACAAGGAAAGTTGTCATTTTTGTTTTCTGCAGGGGGATATGTATGCCGTTAAATAATCATTTAAAAGAATATCGGGCGAAGCTTGGAGTAAATCAACAGCAGATGGGTGCGTTGGTCAATACATCAAGACAGACAATCAGCCAGATAGAGCGTGGAGATTATTCACCTTCCGTTACGCTTGCCCTTAAAATAGCAAAGGTATGCAATGCAACCGTTGAGGATATATTTCAATATGAGGAGGATGAGAAATGAAAAAAGAACAGTCAGATATACAAAATACGATAAGTGAGTATGAGTCAAAAAACAAAAAAGAAGACAAAAAGCAGTTTAAGCCTTTTATTATAATTTTGATAATATGCTTTATTGTGGGGTTAGGTGCCGGAAAGCTGTTACGTATCGTTGAAAATGATTTAGAGTCAATAAAGGAATCTATGGCTTATGTTGAGGTTGTGCTTGCATATGTTCTGCCATCATTATTTCTGCTCATTAATATCGTGGAACTGATTTTTGTTTCAGGATTGGTGCGGAAACAGGAAAAGCGGTTGAAGGAGTGGGATGGTGAGGATGAAGAAATTCTTGACGATATTGAAAGAAAATTAGATTTGCCACTGAACCTTACAAATGCGGTACAAATTCTGGGCATGTTTCTTTTTGCTGCATGTATTCATATTTACGTATCGGTAGAGCTGCCTAAGTTGCACGGGAATATAATTTTTTGGATCGTTATGATAGATTTTGTGGCAAGTCTTATTATATGTACCATGTCCCAGAAGAGAATGGTGAACCTTGTAAAGGTTATGAATCCTGAAAAAAACGGAAGTATATTTGATGTTAATTTTAATAAAAAATGGGAAGAAAGCTGCGATGAGGCACAGAAATTGCTTTTATATCAAGCATCCTACAAAGCATTCCGGGTATCAAATATGATGTGCTGCTGCCTGTGGGTAGTATGTATTATGACTGACTTTGCATTTCATACAGGTCTGTTTCCTATAGCAGTTGTACTGTTAATCTGGCTTGTGCAGGTGCTTGCTTATTCAAAAGAGGCGACAAGACTTGAGCGGGGTGGAAAGTAAAATAATGTTCCTGTATACGTTGCATCCTGAGTTACAAAACTGTATCTTGGATTATAATTGAGTATGTTTAAGAAAATGTAAACAGAGGACTACAAAAAGTAAAAAAAAAAAAACATTATGTAAGATATATTTTACATTTACTATTGACACACGAGTCTTATGGTAGTATTATATCCTCACGGTGATGAATAATAACGAGGTTTTCTGTGCAAGAAAAACAATTTACAGAAAACTGTTATTATCAGAAGTATAAGGAGTGAGAGATATGAATGGTTTTTCAACAGGTTTTTTTATTGGATTTTTAACTGTGTGGATCATTTTCTTTATTAGAATGGTTTATGAAAATAAGAAAAATGGTGTAAAAAATGATGACTATGATGAAAGGCAGCAGCTTGTAAGATACAGAGGGTATAAGAACGGCTTTTATGTAATCGTACTATTTCTTGTATGCATATGTCTTATAGAGGGTATAGCGAACAGACATTTTATAGACACAGATGCGGTAACTATAATCGGTATATGCTTAAGCGTTGGAGTACATGTTACTTACTGTATATGGAATGAGGGATATTTTCCAGTAAAAAACAATCGTAAATCATTTATTATAATGGCACTTGCCACTGCTGTACTGTATATTTTCTTTTCGATAGAAGCTGTTAAGGAGGGGAAAATTGTTGTTGACGGTGTAATTACGGGAAACTGTGGAAATATTGCATGTGCGGTTTTGTTTACGTTTATATGTATAGTAGCTTTGACTAAGTTTGCCATTGAAAAGAAAGAGGATGAGTAGCCATGAAGAATTTAAAGTTAAAATCCGCAAGGGCTGCTCTGGATTTATCACAGCAGGATCTGGCAAGCAAGGTGAATGTTTCGAGGCAGACGATAAATGCTATTGAAAAGGGTGATTACAATCCAACAATTAAGCTTTGCATTGCCATTTGTAAGGCTTTGGATAAAACATTGGATGAGTTGTTTTGGGAGTAATTTAAAATATATATAAATTTTACTTATAGGAGCAAATGAAAGGAGAAAGCAGATGGAACTTAAGCTTACAAACATTAAGAAAAGCTTTGAGGATAAGGAAATTTTGCATGGTATCAATTTTTCCGTAAAAAGTGGCAGGGCACTTGGTCTTCTTGGAAGAAATGGTGCGGGAAAAACTACCACTATAAGAATTATCATGGATGTCTTCAGGGCAAATGAAGGGGAGGTAACACTGGACGGAGAAAAATTTGTACCGCAAAGCAGCCAGATAGGATACCTTCCGGAGGAGAGAGGTCTTTACCCGAAAAAGACTGTTACAGAGCAGATGGTTTATCTTGCAATGCTGAGAGGAAAAAACAAAAAGGATGCTATAGAAAGCACAAAAAAGTGGCTGAAAAAGCTTGATGTTATAGAATATGAAACGAGAAAGCTTGACACCCTTTCAAAGGGAAATCAGCAGAAGGTTCAGCTTGCAGCCACACTTGTAGGCGAACCGCAGATTGTTATTCTCGACGAGCCATTTAGTGGTCTGGACCCGGTAAATGCACAAATACTGAAGGATGTTATCAGAGAGCTCATAGCGGAGGGCAGAATTGTCATTTTCTCAAGTCACCAGATGAGCTATGTTGAGGAATTTTGTGAGGACATAGCTATTATTGACCACGGAGATGTGGTTCTTTCGGGAAATCTTGATGAGATAAAGACAGAGTACGGAAAAGGTAGAAGAATTGTCTGTGCAAATAATCTTACACTTGAGGAACTTAAGAGTGTTTGTGAGAGTAAGCTGTCAGATATGGTTACTGTACATGATGTAAGCAAGCATTATGTAATATTAAATGTGAAAGATGGCATAAACCAGTGGCAGCTTCTGGATGCCTTTAAGGAAAACAACGTGGATATTAAGACCTTTGGAGCCTATGAGCCTGCGTTAAATGATATATTTGTCGCAAAGGTAGGCGAGGAGGAAGCCGAGGAAGAAAAGAAAAATGAAGACGAAGAACAGCCAAAGAAAAAGGGCCTGTTTGGACGGAAGAAATAAGGGATTGTGTCAAGTTTTCAATGAAAACTTGACATGTAGCGTCAGCCCATTTGCCGAAGGCAAATATGGAATGGCTGATGTTCCGATTGGAGGTATATAAGAATGAAAAGTTTCGGAACCATATTAAAATTTGAACTTGCAAATTATTTTAAGAGTAAATCCTATGTTATATCAACGTTGCTCATCTGTCTTGTCTGTGTTGTTATTATGTTTGTGCCAAGATTTATTAAGAATGATAAGAGTGCCAAGGACGATAAAGAAGTGGCAGAGTCAGCAGAAAGCAAAGATGGTGAAGTGACATATATGGCACTTTATGATGCCGAGGGGTTTGTTGACATGGAGCTTCTGCAGGGATATTTTTACGGAGTAGAGTTTAAGGTATGTGACAGTGCAGATGCCGTAAAGAAGCTTGTTGAGAGCGAAGAGGCAGAAGCCGGCTATGTTATTAATGGAATTACGGACTACGATTATTATGTGTTTAACAGGGAAATGTTTGACGAGAATACTGAACTATTTACAGAATTTATGTCAATGTCAGTAAAGATGCAGTATTGCGAGGAAAATGGACTTGATAAGGATGAGTTCCTTGCACTTGAATATATCCCGATTAATGTAAATGAGAATGTACTTGGAAAGGACAGCATGAGCAATTACTTCTATTGCTACATTCTTATCATTCTCGTATTTATGCTTATCGTTATGTATGGAACAACAATTGCGACCGGAGTAACAAATGAAAAGAGTAATCGTTCCATAGAGATACTTGTAACAAGTACATCTTCAACAGCATTATTGTTTGGCAAGGTTTTTGCGGGTGCAATCGCAACCGTATTTCAAGTTGGACTTATCGGAGGCAGTCTTCTTGGCTCTTACCAATTCAATAAGTCTTACTGGGCGATTGACATAGGACAGTTCCTCAATATACCTGCAAACGTAGTGGTTGCATTTGCAATATTTGGAATAGGCGGTTTCCTGTTCTATGCATTTATGTACGGAGCACTTGGAGCACTTGTTTCTAAGATTGAGGATTTGAACAAATCCGCAGGAACTGCACAGATGCTTGTTATGATTGTATATTTTATAACACTGATTCAGCTTTCCAACATAGATGGTGTGGCAATGAAGGTATGCTCCTACCTTCCATTCAGCTCATATTCCGCAATGTTTGCAAGAGTTGCAATGGGGCATGTTGAAATATGGGAAATTGCTATATCTGCGATTATACTTTATGCATCTGTCGCTGTTATGGGTATAATAGGAGGAAAGATATTCAGGGCATCAACACTCAGATATGGAAATCCTATTAAGCTTAGTGCAGCGCTGAAGGGACTTAAAAAGAGCGAGTGAAAATAATAAAAGGGCTGTCGCACTAAGGGGTTATGGCTCACCTGCTGCTGTTACATGCTACTATATATACGTTAAATCGTTTGAAGACGTCGGCACTTGAGCTTGGATTTGGTTGCATATATACATGTCATCTAAAAACATGCTTTCGCTCGTCTCAGACGTAACGGTACTAAAAATTGCCGGTCTAAGATAGTCCAATATAAGGATTTCTAGACCGGCAATTTAAGTACCGACGTCTTCAAACGGTTTTTAAAATGACATGTATATATGCAACTGAATCCAAGCTCTTAGTGCCGTTACGTCTGAGACGAGCGAAAGTGTGTTTAATGTGTATATAGTAGCATGTAACAGCAGCAGGCGAGCCATACACTCAAATCTTGGTGCGACAGCCCTTTTTATTAAATCCATCCACCATCGAATTTAACAACCTCACCGGTAAAATAAGATGGCATGGACAGAATATTCTTTATAAAAGTGGCGGCTTCCTCGGGAGCTGCCATTTTTCCGTATGGAATTTCCTCGCAGAGTTCTGCTTTTTCTGTGGCTGTTAAATGGCCGTTCATTTTCGTGTCAACTGCTCCGAGCGCAATGGCATTTACGGAAATATTGCTGGGAGCAAGTTCCTTGGCAAGAGCTTTGGAAAAGCTGTTTACACCGCCCTTGGCAGCGGAGTAGGCAACCTCGCAGGAGGCACCTGTAAGTCCCCAAACGGAGGAAATATTTATGATTTTACCAGTTTTGGCATGTACCATATGAGGAACAACACAGTAGCAGGTGTTATATATAGAGGTAAGGTTGGTTGACATAATACTGTTCCACATGTCGGGCGTCACATCGGTTAAAAGTCCTATATGAGATATGCCTGCAATATTTACAAGGGCATCTATGCCTCCTGCAGCTTTTACAACTGTGCTTACCATATCAGAAACAAAATTGTAATCTCCCACATCACCAATAAAGCTTTTACAAATAGAATTTTTATTTTGAGCTGCCATAATGCTCATTTCAAGCTGCGACAGCTTTTCAGAATTTTTATATCCGCATATGGCAACATATTCATAATCAGAAGCTATAAGCCTTGCGAATGCGCTGCCCACACCACCTGATGCACCTGTGATAATAATTGATTTCATGTTATACCTCGTATTTTATTCTCAAAACATTTCTTACATAATATATACAATCAAAAATACTGTCAAGAATGGGATTTTTGCTGGTAATAAATATTACATAGTGATATAATCCTCCAAAGAGTATTAAGCATGGAAAAAGGAAACAAAAAAGGAGATATTACATGAAGAATATTAAAATATATTGTCCGATAAAATATGATGGTGATAATTATACAAGAGTTAAAGATAATATATATAAAACAGTACATATTTATGAGGAGTCCGATACGTCGCTTTCTCTTAAGGGCGTAACAGATCAAGCCTTATTGGACAAGCTTCGCAGCATGACCGAATGGAAGCAGGGTGAACGTGAAATTGAGCTCGAGGCAGAAACTCTTATAATTTGGTATAACGGAAAAAAATATTATAAATATATGGATGATGAAGAAACCATATATGAAAATATGTATGATGAATCGGGAGAAACAATATATGTAACCTCCCTTATGTTTGAGCAGGAACCGGAGTTTGATGAAAACGAACCGTCTAACCCGGAAATATCCCAATATCCGTTGGAGGATATATTGGATGAGTATTTATGCTATGTTACCGATTTTTATGAAGATGAAAACGCAAGGGACAAGGTTAATTCATATGTGGAATTTGCAAGTGAAGACATTTCGGATATAGAAAAATTGTTATCCATAGTCGGCAAACATGTTTATAACAGGGAAGATGGAGACTATATAAAGTTGGTTATTGAATAGCATATATTTCCGGGGACGGAAAAAGGTTGAAAATATTGGCAGTATTTGTTATACTGTCAAAAGCAACAAGGAGATAGTTTGGAGGTTCATATGAAGAAACAAAGTCCCGTAGGTCTGTTTTTCTCAATCCTGTTGAGAGCAGCCGTTATTATATTAGGAATTGCAATAATTGCATTTGGTATATTTTTCCTTTCCAAGGTTGTTAAGGATGGAAAAAAACAGAAGGATGCACCGATGACCACTGCCGGAGATCATATGCTTACGGATGCGGAGGGACATGATGACCTTATCATAAATCCTGAGGAGGATACTGAGACAGAGGCAGATACGGAGGAACAGGTATCAGAGTCATTTGACAAGAATATTTTAGTTTTAAACAGTACAAACACTTCCGGTCTTGCAGGAAGATGGTGTGGAAGGTTGAATGAAAAGGGATATTCACATACTGAGGCAGCGGACTATTCCGATACTCAGGAGCATACAAGGATAGTTGCAAGAGAGGATGGAGTAGGAAAGGATTTGCTTCAGTACTTTGACAATGCGACCTATGAAGTTGGTATAGTTACAGAGGGAACTGCGGCATCGGTAGAAGGAAAGGATATCGTTATTATTATTGGTACCGCTGACGATGATGGGCAGTAGAAAACAAAAAGTACCTTTGATTGAATAATTTTCAAAAAAATTCTTCATAATTAATTTTATGAAGAATTTTTTATTGGAAAAAATGAATAAATATAATGATGTAATCATGATTACCATAGGAACATTTCTTATGGCAACGGCAGTCGTAAGCTTTTTTGATGTTATGGGTGTTGTGGTAGGAGGGGTGTCTGGTATTGCAATCATTGTAAAGGCTATTTGGGATGTTCCTATGTGGGTTATCAGTGCATTGCTTAATATTCCGTTGTTTATTGCAGGATTTAAACAGTTGGAAAGAGGAATGTTTTACAGAACATTGTTTGCCACAATGATACTTACAATTTTTCTTGGCATCCTGCCACAGTTTGACATTTTGACGGGGGATATGCTTGCAGATATTATAGCAGGTGGAACATGCATGGGAATTGGCCTTGGACTTGTATTTTGCAGCTATGCTTCATCCGGTGGAACGGATTTGCTGGCAACTCTTATAAACCGGAAGGTCCGGCACATTTCCATACCAAAGGTGCTTGCTATCGTGGATGTAATTATTGTTGTAGCAGGTGCCGGCACATTTGGCGTTAAAAAGGGAATATATTCGCTTATTGGCATTTTTGCCGTAACGAGAATGTCCGATTACATGATAGAGGGACCAAACAGGGCAAAGCTGCTCTATGTAATATCCGATGCGGAAACAGAAATTGTTAATTACATTGTAAATACTCTGGGACGGGGGGCTACATGTATTGATGTGAAAGGCGCATTTACAAATCAAAAAAAGCGGATGATAATGTGTGTACTGTCGGGAAAAGAAATTGTAAAGGCAAAGCAGATAATTTACAAAATGGATGAAAAAGCACTATGCTTTGTTGGTGATATAAGGGAAGCATTTGGTGAAGGTTTCACAAAGTTTAGGGGGTAGATATAGGGTCATTTTTGGGCAAAATAGATAAAAAATATGTCGAAAAATAATTCATATACAAATTAGACAATAAATTTGAGGCTTATTTGTGGAATAGTAATATGGCTTTTGAAAATGGTTTGATGTAAAATTAACACATCATAAGTCAGAAAAACTTTAGCTAATCTAAGGAGGAAAAAATACAATGGCTAGTTTATCACTTAAGAATATTTACAAGATTTACCCAAATGGTTTTAACGCTGTTAAGGATTTCAATCTTGAGATTGATGACAAGGAATTCATTATCTTCGTTGGACCATCAGGATGTGGTAAGTCAACAACTCTTCGTATGATTGCAGGTCTTGAGGATATCAGCTCAGGTGAGCTTTGGATCGGAGATAAGATGGTTAATGATGTAGAGCCTAAGGACAGAGATATTGCGATGGTATTCCAGAACTACGCTCTTTATCCTCATATGTCAGTTTATGATAACATGGCATTTGGTCTTAAGCTCAGAAAGGTTGCAAGTGAGAAGATTGACAAGGCAGTGCATGAGGCTGCTAAGATTCTTGATATCGAGCATCTTCTTGACAGAAAGCCAAAGGCTTTATCTGGTGGACAGAGACAGCGTGTTGCCATGGGTCGTGCTATCGTTCGTGAGCCAAAGGTATTCCTTATGGATGAGCCTCTTTCAAACCTTGATGCAAAGCTTAGAGTACAGATGCGTGTTGAGATTTCAAAGCTTCATCAGAGACTTCAGACAACAATTATCTACGTTACACATGACCAGACAGAGGCTATGACTCTTGGTACAAGAATCGTAGTTATGAAGGATGGTATTGTACAGCAGGTAGATACTCCACAGAACCTTTACGATAATCCATGCAACTTATTCGTTGCTGGTTTCATGGGTATGCCACCTATGAACTTCATCGATTGTAAGGTTGTTAAGTCAGGTACGGATGTGCTTCTTATGTTTGGCTCTCACTCAATTAAGGTTCCTGATGCTAAGGCTTC
Organism: uncultured Lachnospiraceae bacterium; assembly: GCA_947173945.1. Lineage (GTDB taxonomy): Bacteria > Bacillota > Clostridia > Lachnospirales > Lachnospiraceae > Coprococcus_C. The sequence goes on along the minus strand of CAMWGV010000047.1, from coordinate 1,641 downwards.
TAGGCTTATCGCAGGCGACTTTATTGATAAGGAAGTTGTTCTTGGTATCCGTCCAGAGGATATACATGATGAGCAGCTCTTCATTGAGTCATCACCAGAGAGTGTTATTGATGCAAGAATCAATATCTACGAAATGTTAGGTGCAGAAGTTTACCTGTACTTCACAATTGATCAGTTTGATATTACAGCAAGAGTTAACGCTCGTACTACAGCAAGACCTGGAGATACTGTACAGTTTGCATTTGACCTTAGCAAGGTACATATCTTCGATAAGGATACCGGAGAGGTTGTAGCTAACTAATACAAAATTTATTAAAATTGTGAATCATTCGAGGAAATGCATATCCTATGCATTTCCTCTTTTTTTGCTTAATATTTGCGTAATATACGTTATGGGATTTTCTATAAGCAGATGTCTGTTGTTTACAATATTAAATTATAAATGGGTTGACAATATTGAATTTGTCTATTATAATAAAAACGTAATAAATTGTAATAAATTTGTAATAAAATTAAAAGAAACGTAAAAAACAGATTTGACAAAGTATAAAAAATGCTTAGGAGGTATCATATGCGTAAGGCTATAAAAACAGTTGTGACATTTGCACTTGTGGCAGTCATAGGTATTTCAAATGTTACATATGTAAAAGCGACCAGTATATCAGACTTACAGGAGGAAAAGAGAGAAAACGAAAGTAAAAAGGAGGAGGCTGAAGGTATTTTAAGCCAGCTTGAACAGGAACAGCTTGGTATCAAGGAGGCTATAAAAGAGCTGGACAGCAAGGTTGCTGAATATAATACGCAGATTGTTGAGCTTGAGGCTCAAAGATTGGAGCTTGAGGCGGATATTGAAGAAACAAAGAAAGAGCTTGAGGCAGCCCAGAAGGATGAAAAAAAGCAGTACGAGTCAATGAAGCTTAGAATACAGTATGCATATGAAAATGGCAACGTTGATTATATGGATACCCTGTTTTCGTCATCCGATGTTGCTGACATGGTAAATAAATCTGAGTATGTTGACCAGATTTATAAATTCGATGCAAAAATGCTTGCTGACCTGATTGCCATAAAGAAGCTTATAGCAGATGCTGAGACAAAGCTGGAGAGCGATCTTACTGCAGTGAAAGAAATAGAAGGAGAAGTAAACGAAAGCAAGGCGGCTCTTGAAATTGTTATAGAGGGTAAGGAAAAGCAGGTTGCAAACTATGGTGCGTCAATTGACCAGTATGAAAATATGATTGCGGAATATCAGGCGGCTATTGAGGAAACGGATGCTGCTATAGCAGAGGCAGAAAGAAAAGCGGCAGAGGCTGCTGTGGCAACAGGTAATAATACCGTATATTATACGGGAGGCTCATTGGGATGGCCTGTAAATGGTTATTATTACATTTCTTCCTATTTCGGACCGAGAAGTCTTCTTGGAATGTCATTTCATCATGGAGTTGATATTCCATGCCCAAGTGGTACGCCTATTCTTGCCAGTGAGTCAGGTACTGTTATAACGGCAACATGGAATTATTCTCTCGGAAATTATGTTGTTATCGATCACGGTGGCGGAATGACAACGGTATATGGACATAACAGTTCATTTGCAGTATCAGCAGGAACTGTTGTTTCCAAAGGGCAGGTTATAGCTTATGC
>CAMWGV010000046.1 GCA_947173945.1 uncultured Lachnospiraceae bacterium | reverse complement strand
CGCGAGCTGGGTTCAGAACGTCGTGAGACAGTTCGGTCCCTATCCGGCGCAGGCGGAGGATATTTGAGAGGAGCTGTCCTTAGTACGAGAGGACCGGGATGGACGGACCGCTGGTGTATCTGTTGTATTACCAAATGCATGGCAGAGTAGCCAAGTCCGGCAGGGATAAACGCTGAAGGCATCTAAGCGTGAAGCCCCCCTCAAGATAAGATATCCCATTTTTCGGAAGTAAGACCCCTTGAAGACTACAAGGTAGATAGGTCCGGAGTGTAAGTGCAGCAATGCATTCAGCTGACGGATACTAATAGGTCGAGGGCTTATCCTTGAAGGTAAGGGAACGGTGGAAGAGAATAAAAGTATTGGGATGGGAATATATACGGATATGCAGGTAAAGCATGGAGGTATGTTAATTAGAGGAAGGCGGAAATAAGCTTCTTTGTGTGAAGTTCTGAAGGTGTATGAAAATATAAATTCAGATTTTTAGTACAGTGTAATCAGGCGGTATTGAATAAAAAATGCAGGCATGGAATTAATGTATGATTAGTTCCGTGTTTTTGTTTTATTGAGAAACTTTGTGATGAATATAGGATAGGACTTGATTTTACACTGCTTATGTTGATAAAATACAGTATGAAAATTTATTATATAAGCTGCATAATATGTAATTAGACAAAAGAATTACATACTTTAAAGTATTTAGCAAAATGGAGGAAGGTTAAATAAAATCATGAGTACACTGATAGAAAACAAGCAATATGATGAGGAGAGGGCATTATATAATTCTATAGATTGTGTAATAAAAAACTGTGTATTTGCGGGACTTAAGGATGGGGAATCTGTATTGAAGGAATCAAGAAATATAACAGTTTCCGACTGTAGTTTTTCACTCCGGTATCCATTGTGGCACGTTAAGGGATTCAAGCTGATAAACAGCACAATGGATGAAGCTACAAGAGCTGCCATATGGTATGCCGATGATGGGTACATTACGGATTGTACCTTAAATGGAATAAAAGTTGTCAGGGAATGTAACCGCATAAGTTTAAATAACTGTAGGGTAACATCACCTGAGTTTGGCTGGAAAAGTGACGGAATAACTCTTACAGATACATTTGTGGAGTCAGAATATATGCTTATGGACAGCAGCAATGTAAGGCTTAAGAATGTCAAGATGAAGGGCAAATATTCATTTCAGTATATGGAAAATCTTGAGATAGAGGATTCTTTGCTTGACACGAAGGATGCCTTTTGGCACAGTAAAAATGTTGTTGTGAAAAATTCCGTTGTAAAGGGGGAATACCTTGGATGGTTTTCCGAGGGACTTACTCTTATTAACTGTGAAATCTCAGGAACACAGCCTCTTTGCTATTGTAAGGATTTAAAGCTTATAAACTGTACAATGGAGGACACTGACCTTTCCTTTGAGTATTCTGATGTTGAAGCTGATATAAAGGGACATGTTGTTTCAATTAAAAATCCAAGGTCAGGAAGTATAACAGTTGACAGCGTGGGAGATATTATATGGGATGACCCTGTTATGGAATGTAACGGTCATGTGATTGTAAGAAAGTAAAATTATAATACATGATAAAGGTATAAAAATAAGACTGTCAGACTAAGAATTTCTATACCGTAATATAAAAATTCTTAGTGCGACAGCCCCATTTTTATATATTATTCGCTTCAAGGAACTTAACAAACTCAGTATCAGGGACAGCCTTTGAGTAAAGGAAGCCCTGTAAATAATCGACACCCATATCAATAAGGCGCTCCTTCATTTCCTCTGTCTCGACCCCCTCTACGACAATTTCCTTATTCAAGGCCTTAAGCATACCTATTGTATGACGAAGAATCATAAGCGCATCCCCGTTTTTCATGGAGGACCATAAAATACTTTTATCAATTTTGACAATACTTATCGGAAGGGTAATAAGATAATTTGCGGTTGCAAAGCCTGTTCCGTAGTCGTCCATGGAAAAGCTGGCACCCTTCTCAATAAGTGAATATAAATTTTTCCGTAATGTACTTTCATTTACCGTTTTGGCAGTTTCTGTAATCTCAAAATTAATCATGCTGGCAGATACGTCGTATTCCCTCATAATGTCCATAAGCTGAGAAGAAAGATTTTCCTGCATACATTGAACGGCTGAAAGATTTATCTCAATATATTCAATACCAAGCGTTATCACATCGTAGGTTTTTAAAAATTGACACACAGTCCGAAAAACAATTTCTCCTATATCCGTTATCATTCCGTTTTGCTCTGCCATTGGAATGAACTCGTCAGGGCTTATAAATCCAAGCTCGTCGTCAATAAGACGTATCAGTGCCTCGGCGGATGTAAATTTGCCTGTCTTTGTGTTGTAAATCGGTTGATAATAAATCTTAAAGCTCTGCTGACGTATGGCATTTTTGATGCTGTCTATAATTTGAAACTCGCGTCTTTTCTGCTTCAGTGATTCCTCATTGGCGGCAATTACGGTTATATCACGGTTATGCTGCATCTCGTGGAAGGAATATTCCAATATATCGCTTATATCCTCTGTTGCAAAGTCAAAGGAAGGATAGTCGAGTACACAAAAGTAAGGTGTTAAAGGTATCTCAACATTGTCAATTTGGTATGGGTCACTGAAATATATGTCAATGACATCTATAACCTCATCAGCGGAAAGTGTTGTTTTCGTATCAATAAGTATTGCATAGCGACTGCCTGACAGATGGTAAATGCGGGATTTGCCAAAAAGGCTTTGTAGATATGCTGCGATATTGTTTATAACTAGTTCACCGGTTTTTATTCCAAGAAGCCTGTTTACAGCCTGAAAATCATCCAAGGTAAATGCAATAATACAAAACGGCATCTTTTTTTTCAGATATATGGCAGCTGTCTCATAAAATGCAGAACTGTTAAAGCAGTTGGCAGTCTTATCTATGTAGTCATCAGGATTTTGCAGTGAAAAATATATAAGAACAAAGAATAATGAAACAATAAAATTCTGTATGAGCAGTTCACTGAAAAGCTGCTGTACAACTACTACTATGGTAGTTGCCAAATCAAGTCCCATTATGGAAAATGCCTGCATTTTATCAAGCTTATATTTGTATTTAAAAAACAGAAAAAATACACCAAGAAGCATGGTAACGGAAACTATATAAAGCACAACAAACAAAGGACCATGATTGTATGAGCCGTTGTCAAAATGTATGATTTGCTTGGTAAATGGGGTGGTTAAAATAAGAGTTACGACTATTACAAAAGCAATATTAAAAATTTTTTTCCCAATATGTATTGTTTTATCGTCATCAGATACATGGAGCACATATAAAAAGAACAGTAATGCTGCACCATTATATGCAAGAAGATAACACATGTTACAAAAATAGTTAATCCATATGGGAAGTGTGTTTAGGTGTGCAAGAGTAAAAACCGAAATGATATCAAAGCCTGTGGCAACAATGCCGCAACATAGCATGGCGAAATAGAATTTGTTTGTGGAACATGGGAAATTATTCCTGATGCAGTAGATGACCAACAACATCAGCTCAAGACCTAAAGCTGCAATTTCAAATTCTATAATATAATCCATACGTATCACCATGAAAATTTTATATATAATATGCGTTCATGCATATTATACCATATGGAATATTTTGTGCAATAGCCAAAACTATTTACAACGTCAAAAGCCAAAATGATTTTAGCACTGTTATAATTTATAACTTGTCAGAATATATTTTTAATAAATTGCTTACGGGATAGACGGAAGTATGATAATTCATGTTGTTGCTGCGGGTGAAACGGTTTTTTCGATTGCAAATATGTATGGTGTTACTGAGGAAAGTATAGAAGCGGTAAATCAGCTGCAATACCCCTATGATTTGGTGGTGGGGCAGTCCTTACTCATAGAAAATGCCGGACAGGAACCAAGGACAAAGCGTTCCATTTATGTAAATGGCTATGCATATCCTTTTATAAGCAGATGGGTTTTGGACGCTACATTGCCGTACCTTACATATTTATCGGTATTTTCATATGGCTTTACTCCGGAGGGGGATTTGGTATATCCGGAGCTTGATGATACTTTTATGATTACGGCTGCAAATAATTTTGGTACAGCGCCTGCCATAACGCTTACACCCTTTGGTGAGGATGGACAATTTAATAACAACCTTATTAATCAACTTATCAGAAATGATGAGGCTGTAGCCAATCTTACGGAACAGCTAAAGCAGATTATGCAGCAAAAGGGATTTCGGGCATTGGATGTAGATTTTGAGTTTATATTGCAGGAGGACAGAGACGTATTTACAAATTTTGTTGCGGAGCTTACAAGGCAGCTAAATCCTTTGGGGTATCAGGTTTATGTGGATTTAGCACCAAAGACATCGGCAACCCAGCAGGGACTTCTATATGCAGGCAAGGATTACGGCGGATTGGGAGCTGCCGCAAATGGAGTTCTTATAATGACCTATGAATGGGGGTATGCATATGGACCTCCAATGGCAGTTGCACCGATTGATCAGGTAAGGCGTGTTGTTGAGTATGCTCTAACTGAAATTCCTGCGGAAAAGGTCAGCTTAGGGATTCCAAATTATGGTTATGATTGGACGCTTCCCTATAAAAGAGGAGGTCTTAGGGCAACTACAATAGGCAATATTGAGGCGGTAAGAATTGCTGCAGATAACAATGCGGTGATTGAATTTGACCAAGTGGCACAGGCACCGTTTTTCTATTACTATGAAAATGGACAGCAGCATGTTGTTTGGTTCGAGGACGTAAGAAGTATGGGCGCAAAATTTGATTTGATTGAGGAATATAATTTAAGGGGAGCAGGTTATTGGACCATCATGCAGTGGTTTGAGGCAAACTGGACACTGCTTTTAAATCGTTTTAACGTAATAAAATTATAGATGCTATATCAAAAAAAGGCGAGGAAGATATTGTGTAATTAAGCGAAAATCGACATACGATTGTCATTGATTGAGCTATGATGTTAGACGGTGCGAGAAGACTAAACAATTCTACAAAAGCAAAAACTATGCCCGTGGACGCACGGACAATTACTTTGGATAGAACTGCAGCGTCAGAGACGCTTTTGTTCTAAGGATACCGGTATCCTCTGTTAAAGGTTGTGTCAAGTTTTCTATGAAAACTTGACATGTAGCATCAGCCCATTTGCCGAAGGCAAATATGGAATGGCTGATGTTCCACATGGAGGATAATATGAACAAAAAAAAGAAATTGGTAACTATGTTATTTATAACTGTCGCGTTTATACTGGCGGTTATAATTCAAGAAAGGGAGATGAGAAGTTTACATAAAACCAATGTTGAAAATATTAAATTGCAGGCTGTTGGAATAACGGACACAACAACAATAAACACAGTGGACAAGAAAAGCATGGAAGATATGACAGCTACAGAAAACAATGTAAATGTGCATAGAAGTACCAATAATTTTAAAGCAATAGAAACAAATGGAATGGCATGTAATATAAATGAGTCAAAATATGAATACACCCCGCCGGCTGCAGTATATGCAAGCAAACCGGGTACACCGGGCTCAGGCGTTCTTACTGCAAGTGGCGGAGTAAACTACAATGCCAATGGAAATAAGGAGACATACTATAACCTTGATATGGGACAAGTTATTTCAAATGCCTATTCTATGGGAATAACAGGAGAATATTGGGTACGTGATGATGGTGTAAAAATGTTAGGTGATTATGTTATGGTTGCCGCATGCTATGATGTGTACCCAAAGGGCAGCTTGGTTTACACCTCTCTTGGGACAGGCATTGTAGTGGACACAGGAAGCTTTGCAGAAAGTAATCCGTACCAGTTGGATATTGCTGTTTCATGGTAGATAAAAATGAGTCGTAAGCATCATATATTAGAATAAAATAGCATATTGCAAAGTAGGGACAGGAGAGGAAAATTCAACTGTTCCTATTTTTTGTATCCCCCAATAAAAAACAATTGACAAATTCCCTAAAAAGCATCATAATATTATAAGTTAATGGCAAGGGGGTCAGAAAACATAATGTTTTCTGACCCCTTTTTTAGGCTTTAAAGTAGTTATCTATGGTAATGTTTTTAGGAGGATGAAAATGGCAATCAAATACGTTTTCGTTACCGGAGGTGTAGTATCCGGATTAGGTAAAGGGATAACGGCGGCATCTCTTGGACGATTGCTTAAGGCAAGAGGCTACAAGGTTACCATGCAAAAATTTGACCCTTACATAAATGTTGACCCGGGAACCATGAATCCAATTCAGCATGGTGAAGTATTTGTTACGGATGATGGAACAGAGACAGACTTGGATCTTGGACATTATGAGAGATTTATTGATGAAAGTCTTGATAAAAATTCAAATGTAACTACCGGTAAAATTTATTGGTCGGTTTTGCAAAAGGAAAGACATGGTGATTATGGGGGAGGAACAGTTCAGGTAATCCCGCATGTAACAAATGAAATAAAAAGCAGATTTTATAATAAGGAAAATGAAGATAACAGAATCGTAATAATTGAGGTTGGAGGAACGGTAGGAGACATAGAGAGCCAGCCGTTTTTAGAGGCAATCAGACAATTCCAGCATGATGTGGGACATGAAAATGCAATTCTGATTCATGTGACGCTTATACCATATCTTCGGGCATCCGGTGAGCTGAAAACGAAACCTACCCAGCAGAGTGTGAAGGAGCTTCAGGGAATGGGACTCTGGCCGGATATTATAGTATGTAGAAGTGAATATGAAATATCAGAAGAGCTGAAAGCAAAAATTGCATTGTTTTGTAACGTTCCCATAAGTAATGTATTACAGAATCTGGATGTTGAGTACTTGTATGAAGCACCCCTTGCAATGGAAAAGGAGAAGCTTGCACATGCTGTATGTACTGCACTTGATATTCCATGTCCGGAGCCGGATTTAGAGGATTGGATGAACATGATAGACAGTCTACGCAATCCGAAGCATGAGGCTGACATTGCCATAGTTGGAAAGTATATACAGCTTCACGATGCATATTTAAGTGTGGTTGAGGCATTAAAGCATGGCGGTATTGCAGCACATGCTTCCGTCAATATAAAATGGATTGATTCAGAGGATATTACGGAGGGAAATGTAAAGTCTGTTTTAAAGGGAATGGATGGCATTCTTATACCGGGAGGCTTTGGAACGAGAGGCACAGAGGGAAAAATTCTTGCAGTAAAATATGCAAGGGAAAACAAGGTTCCATTTTTAGGTATATGTCTTGGGATGCAAATGGCTATTGTGGAATATGCCAGAAATGTTGTGGGTTATGAAGGGGCAAACAGTATAGAGCTGAATGCAGAAACAAAATACCCTGTCATTTCACTTATGCCGGAGCAAAATGGTGTTACGGACAGGGGTGGAACACTGAGACTGGGAGCCTACCCTTGTGTACTTAAAAAGGACAGTCTTGCCGCCACATTGTATGGTAGTGAAAACATAAGTGAACGACACAGGCACAGATATGAGGTTAACAACGATTTCAGGGATGCCTTAGAGAAAAACGGAATGGTATTTTCAGGACAGTCACCAGATGGAAGAATTGTGGAAATGCTTGAGCTTGAAAATCATCCGTACTTTATTGCAACACAGGGACATCCTGAGTTTAAATCAAGACCGAACAGAGCACATCCATTATTTAAAGGGTTTATAGAAAGTGCAGTAAAAATTCGTGAAGGAGGAAATGATTTGTATGAGTAAAAATCAAGGATTATACAGACCGCAATTTGAGCATGATAACTGCGGTATAGGGGCAGTCATAAACAGCAAAGGACAAAAGACACATCAGACCGTGGAAAATGCACTTAAGATTGTTGAAAATCTGGAGCATCGTGCAGGTAAGGATGCAGAGGGGAAAACAGGTGACGGTGTAGGAATACTGTTACAGATATCCCATAGCTTTTTTAAGAGGGAGTGTAAGAAGCTCAAAATAGCTATCGGTGACGAAAGAGAATATGGCATTGCTCAGATTTTCTTTCCACAAAATGAGCTTAAACGCAATCAGGCAAAGAAGATGTTTGAAATTATTATAAATAAGGAGGGACTTGAGCTTTTAGGCTATAGGGAGGTTCCGGTAATTCCTGATGTACTTGGAAACAAGGCAAGGCAGTGTATGCCGCACATCGTACAGGCGTTTATAAAGAAACCGGAAAATGTGGCAAAGGGACTTGAATTTGACAGAAAGCTTTATATAGCAAGGCGTGAATTTGAACAGTCCAATGACAATACATATGTTGTTTCAATGTCAAGCAGAACGATAGTTTACAAGGGTATGTTTCTTGTGGGACAGCTTAGGACCTTCTTTTCGGATTTGCAGGATGAGGCTTATGTATCGGCAATTGCAATGGTACATTCAAGATTCAGTACAAACACGAATCCAAGCTGGGAGAGAGCACATCCGAACAGATTTATAGTTCATAACGGTGAAATAAATACGATAAGAGGAAATGCTGATAAAATGCTTGCCCGTGAGGAAGCTATGGAATCAGAGCACTTAAAGGAACAGCTTCATAAGGTGCTGCCTGTAGTTGATACAAGGGGTTCTGATTCAGCTATGTTGGATAACACATTGGAGTTTCTTGTTATGAGTGGAATGGAGCTTCCGCTTGCTGTTATGATAACAATACCGGAGCCTTGGGCAAACAATCAGACATTAAGTCAGGATGAGAGGGATTTTTATCAGTATTATGCGACTATGATGGAGCCGTGGGATGGTCCTGCATCCATTGTTTTTTCTGATGGTGATTTAGTCGGTGCCGTTCTTGACAGAAATGGTCTTCGACCGTCAAGATATTACGTGTTGAAAAACGGTGACGTAGTTCTTGCGTCCGAGGTTGGTGTACTGGAAATTCCAGAGGAAGAGATTGTATTAAAGGAACGTCTTCATCCAGGCAAAATGCTTCTTATTGACACGGTAAATGGTAAGATATTACAGGATGAGGAGCTAAAGGAGAGATATACAACAAAGCAGCCTTACGGAGAATGGCTGGACAGCAATCTGCTTCATCTTAAGGATTTGAAAATACCTAACATGCGTATTGAGTCTTATAATGACAAAATGCAGAAAAAGCTTCAGAAGGCTTTTGGATATACATATGAGGAATATAAAAATTCAATATACAATATGGCATTAAACGGTGGCGAGGCAATCGCAGCCATGGGTGTTGACACTCCACTTGCAGCACTGTCGGATAAAAATCATCTGCTTTTTGATTATTTCAAGCAGCTTTTTGCACAGGTTACAAATCCACCGATTGATGCAATAAGAGAGGAAATTGTAACAAGCACAACTGTTTACGTGGGAAAACAGGGAAATCTTTTGGAGGAGAGACCTGAAAATTGTCAGGTGCTCAAGATAGAAAATCCGATTCTTACAAATACGGATATGCTTAAGATTAAAAATATGAACAGGGACGGCTTTAAGGTGGCTGTTATCCCGATTATTTACTATAAAAGCACAAGGCTTGTAAGGGCAATTGACAGACTTTTTGTCCAGGTTGATAAGGCATACAGGGATGGTGCTAATATTGTTGTACTTTCAGACCGGGGGGTAGATGAAAATCATGTTCCGATTCCATCACTGCTGGCTGTTTCTGCTGTGCATCAACATCTTGTAAACACAAAGAAGCAGACCTCACTTGCACTTATTCTTGAATCGGGTGAGCCTAGAGAGGTACATCATTTTGCAACCCTTCTGGGCTATGGTGCAGTTGCAGTAAATCCTTATCTTGCACAGGACACAATAAAGGAGTTAATAGATGAAAACATACTTGACAAGGATTATTATGCAGCAGTCGCTGATTACAATGATGCTGTGCTTCATGGAATCGTCAAGATAGCTTCCAAAATGGGAATTTCGACTATCCAGTCATATCAGGGAGCAAAAATATTTGAGGCAATCGGTATTTCACCAGATGTTGTTGACACATATTTTAACGGAACTGTCAGCAGGGTTGGAGGAATTACAATTGAGGATATCGAAAACCAGGTTGATAGCAGACATTCAAGGGCATTTGATCCATTGGGACTTGAGACAGATCTTACATTAGACAGTTTAGGAAAGCATAAAAGAAGAAGCGGGGGAGAAGCCCACAGATATAACCCACAGACGATTCATATGCTTCAGCAGGCTACATGGACGGGAAATTATGATTTATACAAGCAGTATGCTGCACTGATTGATCAGGAGGAGAGCGGATATTTAAGAAGCATGATGGACTTCGTATATCCTGAGAAAGCGATTCCACTTAGTGAAGTTGAAAGCGAAGATGAAATCGTGAAAAGATTTAAGACAGGTGCCATGTCCTATGGCTCAATTTCCGAGGAGGCACATGAGACACTTGCAATAGCAATGAATCATTTACATGGTAAATCAAACACCGGTGAGGGCGGTGAAAGTGACGAACGTCTCGACTCGGCAGGAAGCAATGTTGACAGATGTTCGGCTATAAAGCAGGTTGCATCGGGAAGGTTTGGTGTTACGAGCAGATACCTTGTAAGTGCAAAGGAAATACAGATAAAAATGGCGCAGGGAGCTAAGCCTGGAGAAGGCGGACATCTGCCTGCAAAAAAAGTTTATCCATGGATTGCTAAAACAAGACATTCAACACCGGGTGTAAGTCTTATATCTCCGCCACCACACCATGATATTTATTCTATTGAGGATTTGGCTGAGCTTATATATGACCTTAAGAATGCAAACACTGAGGCAGACATATCGGTTAAGCTTGTGTCAGAGGCAGGTGTGGGAACTGTAGCAGCAGGAGTTGCAAAGGCAGGAGCACAGGTTATTCTTATATCAGGCTATGATGGTGGTACGGGTGCTGCACCTGAAAGCTCTATTTATAACGCAGGACTTCCGTGGGAGATGGGACTTGCGGAGACACATCAGACACTTATTAAAAATGGCCTTAGAAACAGAGTTAGAATAGAAACTGACGGAAAGCTTATGAGTGGACGTGATGTTGCAATAGCAGCGCTTTTAGGTGCTGAGGAATTCGGATTTGCAACGGCACCACTTGTAACTATGGGCTGTATCATGATGAGAGTCTGCAATTTAGATACATGTCCTGTGGGCGTAGCGACACAAAATCCGGAGCTTAGAAAGAGATTTAAAGGTAAGCCGGAATATGTTGAAAACTTTATGAGATTTATAGCAAGAGAGCTAAGGGAGTATATGGCTAAGCTTGGAGTGCGAACGATTGATGAGATGGTAGGACGTTCTGACTTGCTTAAGGTAAAAGAGAATTCTTCACTTTCCATGGCCCCTAAGATGGATTTGTCTGAAATACTTGCAAATCCGTATAATGACGGAACGGAATCCGTTATTTTCAATAAGGAGCTTGTGTATGACTTTGAGCTTGAAAAGACACTGGATGAAAAGGCTTTGGTGAAGAAGCTTGGAAAGGCTGTCAAAGAGGGAAGCAAAGCTGCTCTTGATATAAAGGTTGGTAATACAGACAGGGCTTTTGGTACAATATTCGGAGCATTTATAACAAGAAATCATAAAAACGGACTTGCTGAGGATACGATTATAGTTAATTGTACAGGAGCAGGAGGTCAGAGCTTTGGTGCATTTATACCGGCAGGACTTACTCTTTCTCTTTGTGGTGATACAAACGATTATTTTGGAAAGGGACTTTCAGGCGGTAAGCTGGTTGTATTCCCACCAAAGAACAGAGGATATAAAGCTGAGGATAATATAATTGCAGGAAACGTGGCACTTTACGGAGCAACAAGCGGAAAAGCATTTATAAACGGTGTTGCAGGTGAGAGATTTGCAGTTCGTAATTCGGGAGCACTTGCCGTTGTTGAAGGTGTTGGTGAGCATGGCTGTGAATATATGACAGGCGGCAGGGTTGTCGTTCTCGGCAAAACAGGAAAGAATTTTGCGGCTGGTATGAGCGGTGGTATCGCTTACGTGCTTGATGAGGATAATCATCTTTACAGAAACTTGAATAAGGATATGATTTCAATTGAGAAGCTTGAGAATAAATATGATATTCAGGAATTGAAAAGCCTTATTGAAGAGCATGTTGCAGCAACCGGTTCCGAGCGCGGAAAGGCTATACTTGATGCATGGAATGATTATGTAGGAAAATTTAAAAAGATAATTCCGAATGATTATAAAAAGATGATTGCTCTTTCATCTAAGCTTGAGGAAAAGGGAATGAGCACCGAACAGGCACAGATGGAAGCATTTTATGAGAGCTTTTCAGATGGAAAGAAAGGGGAATAAAATAATGGAAAATGTATCAAAATTTGAAGAACCTTTAAAGAGAATAAAGCATTTCAACGAATTTCACACCCCTGTTTCACTGGAAAGGCAAAAGGAGCAGGGGGAAAGATGTATGGCATGCGGTGTTCCGTTCTGCCAGAATGGCGAGATAATTAATGGTATGGTTTCAGGCTGTCCTCTTAATAATCTTGTGCCTGAGACAAACAATCTTGTGTGTGGTGGAAACTGGAAGCAGGCGTATGAGCGCCTTACAAAGACAAACAACTTTCCTGAGTTTACGTGTCGTGTATGTCCTGCACTCTGTGAGGCTGCATGTACCCACAATCTCCACGAGGAGCCTGTGGAGACAAAGGAAAATGAGAGGGCTATCATTGAAAATGCATTTGCTGAAGGGTGGGTTGTGGCAAATCCACCTAAGGTAAGAACAGGAAAGACGGTAGCAATTGTGGGAAGTGGTCCGTCAGGGCTTGCGGCTGCTATGCAGCTTAACAAAAGAGGACATAAGGTTACGGTGTTTGAGCGCTCTGACAGGATTGGAGGGCTTCTCAGATACGGAATACCTAACATGAAGCTGGATAAAAAGGTCATAGACAGAAGAATGGCAATTATGGAGGCAGAAGGTATTACATTTAAGACAGGTGTAAATGTGGGAAAGGATATAACGGCAGATGAACTTAAGCAGCAGTTTGATGCAGTTGTACTTACATGTGGCGCATCAAATCCAAGAGATATAAATGCTGAGGGAAGGGATGCAAAGGGAATATATTTTGCGGTAGAGTACCTGTCCTCCGTAACAAAGAGCCTGCTTGATTCAGACCTTAAGGATGGAAAGGCAATATCAGCCAAAGATAAAAACGTGATAGTAATAGGTGGCGGTGATACGGGTAATGATTGTGTGGGAACTGCCATAAGACAGGGGGCAAAATCTGTTACCCAGATTGAAATGATGCCAAAGCCGTCGGAGGAAAGAACGGTAGGAAACCCTTGGCCTGAGTGGCCTAGAGTGCTTAAAACCGATTACGGTCAGCAGGAGGCAATAGCCGTATTTGGCAGTGACCCAAGAGTATATCAGACAACGGTAAAGGAATTTATAAAGGATAAAAAGGGCAACCTTGAAAAGGTTAAGCTTGTAAGTCTTGAGCCTAAAAAGGACGAGAAAACAGGAAGAATGAACATGGTGCCTGTAGAGGGAAGCGAAAAGGAAATACCTGCTGAGCTTGTACTTATTGCTGCAGGATTTCTTGGAAGTGAAAAATATGTTATGGATGCATTTAAGGTTAATGTTGACGCAAGAACAAACGTAGAGACAACTGATTATGAAACATGCAATCCGGGTGTGTTTGCCGCCGGTGATATGAGAAGGGGTCAGTCTCTTGTTGTGTGGGCAATCAGAGAAGGACGTGAGGTGGCAAAGGAAGTAGATAAAACACTGATGGGATACACGAATTTGTAAATAGTGTAAACTTTGAAATACGGATGTGTTATGGTATGGGAAAGGAAATGACGGAATGAAAGCTTTTTTGATTCTTGAAGACGGGCATATTTTTATAGGTGAAAGCATTGGCTCAAGGAAAGAGGTTATAAGTGAGCTGGTGTTTAATACGTCAATGACGGGATATCTGGAGGTTCTTACAGATCCGTCATATGCAGGTCAGGCAGTGTGTATGACATATCCGCTCATAGGAAATTATGGTGTATGCCACGAGGATGAGGAGTCCATAAGACCGTGGCTTGACGGATTTGTTGTCAGGGAGCTTTCGGGAACTGCAAGTAATTTCAGATGCGAAGATACGCTTTCTAATTTCCTTAAGAAGTTTGACATATCCGGAATATGCAAAATAGACACGAGACAGCTCACAAAAATTCTGCGTGAAAGCGGAACTATGAATTGTATGATAACTACGGATGCCGACTTTGATGTAGATGCTGTCATTGAGAAATTAAAAAACCATAAGACTGGTAATGTAGTAGAAAAAGTAACCTGTACTGAAAAATATGTACTTACAGGAAAAGGGAAAAAGGTTGCACTTATGGATTTTGGAGCAAAGAAAAACATTGCAAAATGTCTCCATAAAAAAGGCTGTAATGTGACTGTATATCCTGCCCACATGAAGGCAGAGGAGATACTGAGTGATAATCCGGATGGAATCATGCTTTCAAATGGTCCGGGTGACCCATTGGCATGTAAAGATATTATACCTGAGATTAAAAAGCTGTATGATTCTTCTGTGCCTGTATTTGCCATATGTCTTGGACATCAGCTTATGGCACTTGCAACAGGTGCTGCAACAAGAAAGATGAAGTATGGACATAGGGGTGGGAATCATCCGGTTAAAGATTTAGAGACAGGGCGTGTATATATTTCTTCCCAAAATCATGGCTATGTTGTTGATACTGCTTCCATAGACAGCAGTATAGCAGTGCCTGCATTTGTAAACGTAAATGATGGAACAAATGAGGGACTTAAGTATGTAGGAAAAAATATTTTTACAGTGCAGTTTCATCCGGAGGCATGTCCCGGACCTTGTGACACAGAATATTTATTTGATAAGTTTATTAATATGATGGGAGGATGTCAGGATGCCTAAGAATACAGATATTAAAAAGGTTTTGATGCTTGGCTCCGGTCCGATCGTTATCGGTCAGGCGGCAGAGTTTGATTATGCAGGGACACAGGCATGCCGCTCTCTCAAGGAGGAGGGAATTGAGGTGGTGCTGCTCAATTCCAATCCGGCAACAATAATGACGGATAAAAACATAGCAGACAAGGTTTATATTGAACCTCTTACAGTGGAGATTGTTGAGCAGATTATTTTGAAGGAGAAGCCTGACAGTGTTCTTCCTACACTTGGAGGGCAGGCAGGACTTAACCTTGCCATGGAGCTTGAAGAGAGAGGTTTTTTAAAGGAGCATGGAGTAAAGCTGATAGGAACAACTGCACTCACAATCAAAAAAGCTGAGGACAGACAGGCATTTAAGGACACTATGGAGAAAATAGGGGAGCCTATAGCCCCATCACTTGTTGTAAAAACAGTTGAGGATGGTATTGCATTTACAAATACAATCGGATATCCTGTTGTTCTGCGACCTGCATATACCTTAGGCGGAAGCGGAGGCGGAATCGCTTACAATCAGGAACAGTTGATTGAGATACTTGAAAATGGTCTGAGACTTTCAAGGGTTGGAGAGGTTCTCGTCGAAAGATGCATAGCTGGATGGAAGGAAATAGAATATGAGGTTATGCGTGATGGAGCAGGGAACTGTATTACGGTTTGTAACATGGAAAATATTGATCCGGTAGGTGTCCATACAGGGGACAGTATTGTTGTTGCCCCATCCCAAACGTTGGGCGACAAGGAATATCAGATGCTGAGAAGCTCTGCGCTTAATATAATTACGGAGCTTAAAATAACAGGTGGTTGTAATGTACAGTATGCGCTGAATCCCGACAGCTTTGAATATTGTGTTATTGAAGTAAACCCAAGAGTGTCGCGTTCATCGGCTCTGGCGAGTAAGGCTACAGGATATCCAATTGCAAAGGTTGCGGCAAAGATTGCTCTTGGATATAATCTTGATGAGATAAAAAATGCAATTACCGAGAAAACATACGCATGCTTTGAGCCGATGCTTGATTACTGTGTTGTCAAAATTCCAAGACTTCCCTTTGACAAGTTTATCAGTGCAAAGAGAACGCTTACTACCCAGATGAAGGCAACTGGAGAGGTTATGAGCATATGCAATAACTTTGAGGGCGCACTTATGAAAGCTATAAGGTCGCTTGAACAGCATGTGGACGGACTTATGTCCTATGATTTTTCTGAACTATCAAGGGATGAAATGAAAAAACAGCTCACAATTGTTGATGACATGAGATTGTGGAGAATTGCCCAGGCATTCAGAATGGGAATTACTTCTGAGGAAATAAATGAGATAACTAAAATAGACAGATGGTTTATAGATAAAATAGCAAATATTACGGAAATGGAGTTTAAGCTTAAGACAAGAGAGATTGACGAAGAGCTTTTGAGAGAGGCTAAACGGATGGAATTTCCGGATTATATGATTGCAAAATTTAATGGTAAAACTGAGGAATATGTAAAAAAACTGAGAGAACAGTTTGACATAAGGGCAGTGTATAAGATGGTAGATACCTGTGCCGCAGAGTTTGAGGCAGCAACACCATACTATTATTCTGTGTATGGTGGGGAAAATGAGGCTGTGTCACAGAGCACCAGAAAAAAGGTTCTTGTCTTAGGCTCAGGCCCTATACGAATCGGACAGGGGATTGAATTTGACTTTTGCAGTGTTCATTGTACGTGGGCGTTTGCAAATGAGGGATATGAGACAATTATTGTAAATAATAATCCGGAAACCGTAAGTACGGATTTTGATATAGCAGATAAGCTTTATTTTGAACCATTGACACCTGAGGATGTTGAAAATATAGTAAACAATGAAAAACCAGATGGTGCTGTTGTGCAGTTTGGTGGACAGACAGCGATAAAGCTTACGGAGGCACTTATGAAGATGGGTGTGCCGATTCTTGGTACATCAGCAGAAAATGTAGATGCGGCAGAGGACAGGGAGCTGTTTGATGCCATACTGGAACAATGTGAAATAAAAAGGCCAAAGGGAAAAACTGTGTTTACGGCTGAGGAGGCAAAGCAAGCTGCAAATGAGCTTGGCTATCCTGTTTTGGTAAGGCCGTCTTATGTGCTTGGCGGTCAGGGAATGCAGATTGCAATCAATGATGAGGATATTGAGCAGTATATCGGAATAATAAACAAAATTGCACAGGAGCATCCGATTCTGGTTGATAAATATCTGGTAGGAAAAGAAATAGAGGTTGATGCCGTATGTGACGGTGAGGATATTATTATACCGGGAATCATGGAGCATATTGAGCGTGCAGGAATACATTCAGGTGACAGCATATCGGTGTATCCTGCAAAAACAATCAGTAACACAGCAAAAGAAAAAATAGAGGAATATACAAAAAGACTTGCAAATGCACTTCATGTGGTTGGTATGATAAATATACAGTTTATTGTATGTGGTGACGAGGTATATGTTATAGAGGTAAATCCACGTTCAAGCCGTACAGTTCCGTATATAAGCAAGGTTACAAATGTTCCGATTGTTAAGATTGCGGCAAAGGCTATCATGGGTCACAAGCTTAGGGATATGGGTTATAAGTCGGGGCTTTTACCGGAGTCACCATATTATGCAATTAAGATGCCGGTATTTTCATTTGAAAAAATAAGAGGTGCAGATATAAGCCTCGGACCGGAAATGAAGTCAACAGGTGAATGTCTCGGAATAGCAAAGGATTTTAACGAGGCACTTTATAAGGCATTTTTGGGAGCCGGCATAAATCTTCCGAAGCACAGGAATATGATAATGACTGTAAGGAAGGAAGAAAAAGAGGCCGCTGTCCGCATTGGAAAGAGATTTGAAGCATTAGGGTACAGAATATATGCGACACTGGGAACGTATAGGGCACTTACTGCTGCCGGTATTAAGGCTATACGAACAAATAAGATAGAGCAGGATTCACCAAATCTTATGGACCTTATATTAGGACATAAAATAGACCTTGTAATAGATATTCCTTCACAGGGAGTGGAGCACTCAAAGGATGGATTTATAATCAGACGAAATGCAATTGAGACCGGTGTAAATGTAATAACTGCAATGGATACTGCTGAGGCGCTTGTTACAAGTCTTGAAAACACCGCAGGTGATAAGCTGACTTTGGTTGACATCGCTCATATGTAAAAAGGATTGCTAAAATAGCAGGAAAGGTAAAACGAAAATGGAGAAAAAAAAGGTAGTAATTGCCCTTGGACACAGAGCCATGGGTACGACTCTCCCTGAGCAGAAAATAGCCACAAAAAATACGGCAAAGAAAATAGTAAGTCTTGTCAAGGAGGGAGCAGAGATCGTAATAACGCACGGGAATGCACCACAGGTAGGCATGATTCACACTGCAATGAACGAATTTGCCAAGGAGCATCCGGAATATACCTGTGCTCCCATGTCGGTTTGTTCCGCAATGAGTCAGGGTTACATAGGCTTTGACCTGCAAAATGCCATAAGAGCTGAGCTGATTAAGCAGGGAATATATAAGCCTGTGTGTACGGTAATTACACAGGTCGTAGTTGACCCATATGATGATGCATTTGCTGAGCCTGTAAAGAGAATCGGAAGACTGCTTACAGAGGAGGAGGCGCTGCTTGAGGAGGAAAAGGGTAACTATGTTGTGAAGGAGGGCGACAGCTACAGAAGAATCGTGGCTGCTCCAAAGCCGCAAAAAATTGTAGAGATAGATTCAATAAGAGCACTTTTAAAGGCAGGAAATATAGTGATTGCATGTGGTGGCGGAGGAATACCGGTGCTGGAGCAAAAGGCAGAGCTGAAAGGAGCAGGTGCGGTTATTGAAAAGGATTACACATGTGGAATTATGGCTGAGGAGCTGGATGCAGATGAGCTTCTCATACTTACAAGCATCCATAATGTGGCAGTAAATTATGAGACCGAGGAAGAAATTATACTGGAAAATGTTTCACTTTCCGATGCAAAGAAATATATTGAAGGCGGAGAGTTTGAGGAGAACACGATGCTCCCTAAAATGGTTGCGTCAGCTTCCTTTGTTGAGAAAAGACAGGGCAGGAGAGCGGTGATTACATCTATAGATAAGGCATATGAGGGTTATATGGGAAAAGAAGGAACAATAATAAGTTGAATGTTTGAACGAGCTGATGTTCAATAGAAGGAGGATACTTTATGGGAAATTACAGTAAGGCTGATATACTTCAGTTAGTTGATGATGAGGATGTACAATTTATCAAGCTTCAGTTTACGGATATGTATGGTAATCTGAAAAATGTTGCCATACCCGCAACAAGAATCATAACAGCTATGGATAATAAATGTATGGTGGACTTTGCAACTATTGCAGGCTTTAGCCAGACAGAGGAGCTTCCACTTTATTTCAGACCGGATTTAGATACATTTTCCATACTTCCGTGGCGGCCACAGCAGGGGAAGGTTGCACGTTTTATATGTGATGTTTTAAATGAAGATGGAACGGAATACGAATCAAATGCCAGATATATTTTAAAAAAGGTTATGGGAAAAGCAAAGGAAAAGGGATACACACTGCTTGTTAATCCTGAGTGCGAATTTTTCCTGTTTCATGCAGATGAAAACGGGCTTCCTACAACACTGACCCATGAAAAGGCAGGTTATCTTGATACATCACCAGTGGATTTAGGTGAAAATACGAGACGCGATATTATTATGGCAATGGAGGATATGGGGTATGTAATAGCATCATCCCATCACGAGATAGCACCTGCACAGCATGAGATCGATTTTACCTATGAAAATCCTCTTGCTACAGCAGATAAAATTATGACATTCAAGACTGCAGTTGGAACAATAGCAAAGAGATATGGACTTCACGCAACATTTATGCCTAAGCCGAGAATGGATGAGAATGGTTCGGGTATGCACATCAAAATGAGACTGATGAAGGATGGTAAAAATGTTTTCACCGATGAAACGGGAGGCTTAAGCAGTGATGGAATGGCATTTATGTCAGGAATTTTAAAGCACATTCAAGGGATGACAGCTATATTCAATCCGCTTGTCAATTCATATAAAAGACTTGTTCCGGGATTTGAGGCACCTTCAGAGGTGACTTGGTCAAGAAAGCAGCGAAACACCCTTATTCATGTTGGAAATATGTTGGATGGGGGCGTGGAGCTTGAGCTCAGAAGTCCGGATTCAGCATCAAATCCATATCTTGTATTTGCCCTTTGTCTTGCGGCAGGTATGGATGGAATAGATAATAAGCTTGAGGCACCGGATGAACTTGTAGATGATATCCGGAATTTAAATGAATATGAAAAGCGTGACAGAGGCATTGAGCTTCTTCCTGAAAATCTGGGGGAGGCGATAATTGCTATGAGCAATGAAAAGCTTGTTACAGATGTAATAGGCGAAAGACTGGCAAAGAGATATATGAGGGCAAAAAGAACGGAGTGGAAAGGATATCTTGAGCAGGTTTCTGATTGGGAAATATCAAAATATTTGTATCGTATTTAAAAATGCGGAGGCAATTTTATGAGTTCAATTTTAATCGTTCTGCCAAAGCTTGAGGAAGCAAAAAAAATACAGAAAATACTAAACAGACACGGCTACTCGGAGGTTTTTGCATTTAATATGGCTTCAAAGCTGCTACAGTCAATACAGGACATGGACGCAGGAGTAGTTATAAGTGCGCATAAGCTCAGTGATATGTTTTATCTTGATTTGAGGGACAGCTTACCGAAAAGCTTTGAACTTATTATAATAGGCTCTGCAAGTGCCATTTCTGATGCGGGCTCCGGTGTACTTTCTCTTGCAACACCTCTTCGGGTGATGGATCTCGTAAGCACAGTAGATATGGTTATCGGGCAGCTTGAGAGACAGCATAGGAAAAACAAAAAACCTACAAAAAGAACGGAGCAGGAAGAAAATTATATAAAAAATGCAAAATACCTCCTCATGGACAGAAATCATTTGTCCGAGGAGGAAGCATTCAGATACATCCAAAAGTGCAGTATGGACAACAGTATCAACATGGTGGAAACTGCACAAATGATATTAACACTTATGTTTCAGGGAGATGTTTAGCGACAGAATTTCTAATCTGTGCTGAGCAGCTCCCATTTTTCATATAATTCAAGAAGTTTATTTTCAAGTTCTTCTCTTTGAGCGGACAGCTCTCCAAGCTTAAATGAGTTTGTGGCATTTTCAGGAGCATTTATCTCATCGTCTATATCGCTTATTGCGGACTCTGTTTCTTCTATTGCAGCTTCCGTCTTTTTTAAATCGTTCGCAATTTTTCTGAGCCTTGCCTGTTCCTCCTTGTTTTTTAAGTACTCCTCCTTTGAGGAACCCTGAGGCTTTGTTTCTTCCTGTATGTCAGTTACGGTTGTAAATGCATCCTTCATGGTTACAGCTCCCGTTTTTGTCTCGACGCCGTACACGATATCCCGATGAGATTCATAGTAATCATAATTTCCAATGAACGAGTAAAGCTTTTTGTCTTTCAGCTCAACAATTCCCGTGGAAATAGCATTGATAAAATATCTGTCATGGCTGACAAAAAGGACGGTTCCGGTATAATTTTTTATTGCTTCTTCAAGTATTTCCTTAGATTGTATGTCAAGATGATTTGTAGGCTCATCTAGTATAAGAAAATTGGCAGGTGAGAGCATAAGCTTTGCAAGGGAAACCCTGCCGCGCTCACCTCCGCTTAAATCAGCTATTTTTTTAAATACGTCATCACCGGTAAAAAGAAATGCGGCAAGGACATTTCTTATTTTTGTATTGTTGAGGTCAGGGTATGCATCGGATATTTCCTCAAAAATTGTTTTGTTAAGGGAGAGTACCTGATGCTCCTGATCATAGTATCCAATTCGGACTCTTGAACCGAGGGTAACACTGCCAAAGTCCTTTGGACATGCACGGTTTATTATTTTGAGTATTGTTGTTTTGCCCGTTCCGTTTCCCCCTATAAGGGCAATTTTTTCGCCTCTTTTTATATCCAAGTCAAGCGCAGAGAAAAGCTGGTGACTGCCAAAGGCTTTCGCAAGCTCTCGTATGGTCAGAACATCATTTCCGCTTTCAACAGACGGTTTAAGGCTAAGTCGCATTTCAGAGACAGTCGTTACAGGCTTTTCAAGTACCTCGATTTTATCAAGCATCTTTTCACGGCTCTCTGCCCGTTTAATGGATTTTTCCCTGTTAAACTGCTTAAGCTTTGCAATAACCTCCTCATGATGCTTTATTTCCTGCTGCTGGTTTAAATAAGCCCGCATAAGGGATTCTCTTACCTTGGCACGTTCACTGGCATAGTATGAATAGTTTCCGTGGTATATGGTTGACTTGTGGTTGTCGATTTCCACGATTTTATCCGCAATTTTATCAATGAAATATCTGTCGTGGCTTACTATAATCACACTTCCCTGATAGGAGGAAAGAAAGCTCTCCAGCCATGCAATTGAGGTCATATCGAGGTGGTTTGTAGGCTCATCCAGTATAATAATATCCGGTTTGGTGAGAAGCAGTCGTCCAAGGGCAATCCGCATTTTTTGACCGCCGGATAGTGTGTTTATATGCCTTGTATAATCAGAAGAAGAAAACCCAAGCCCCTTGAGAACACCGTTTATTTCACTCTCATAAGCATAGCCGTTGAGCCTGTCAAATTCTGACTGGAGTCTGTTATAGGTGTTCATAATCTGTTCCAGCTCCTCACCCTGACAGTGCTTCATATCAAGCTCAAGTTGTCTTAGTTTGTTCTCTATGTCGAGAATAAACTGTTTTGTTTCCATCATTTCATCAAGAACGGTATTGTCAAATGAAATGTCCTGATGCTGGGAAAGATATCCGATTGAGGTATCCTTTGCAATAACAACCTGACCGGAGTCGGCAGGCTCCTCCCCCATAATAATCTTTAGCAGCGTGGTTTTACCGCATCCGTTTATACCGACAATGGCGATTTTTTCCTTTGTCTCTATATGAAAAGATATATCATTTAATATTTGGTTTGTACCGTATGATTTAGAAATATTCTGACACGCTAAAAGCATGGCAGCGTCCTCCTTTGAGTTAAGTATATTAGGCAATTGTGAAATGTTATCTTTGAATGTCTGAAACAGGTTTTGACACTGAAGAATATTAAAACAATGCTTGAAAAAGATACTAGCATGTACGTATTAAAATTACAATAGATTTTTTAGTAATAAATTTACTTCAAATAACTTATTTTAAACAATTATTGAAATAAGATGATAAATATTATAAAAATGGAAACGTAAGGGATTCCTTTGGAAAATAAATACAGTGGGCGGTTGCAGAATTATGAACTGTAACCGTCTACTGTGTTTTTAGGTGTAATTAT
>CAMWGV010000045.1 GCA_947173945.1 uncultured Lachnospiraceae bacterium | reverse complement strand
TATCAGTACTGGAATAGCATTGACCGGATATGCCCTGTTCTTCTTTGTGATTTTGTTCTTTTCCAACAAAATCATTCACCCGGTAACGGAAAGCTACGAAAAGCAAAAACGCTTCATAACGGATGCCGGTCACGAAATCAAGACACCACTTACCATTATCAAAGCAGATGTGGATGTTTTAGAAATGGAGCTTGGTGAAAACGAATGGCTGACAGATATCCAAAAGCAAACAAAACGGTTGGCAGCTCTTACAAATGATTTGGTGTACCTCTCTCGTATGGAGGAAGCTAATGATTCCATGCAAATGATTGAGTTCCCTTTTTCGGATGTGGTCAGTGAGACCACAGCATCGTTTCAAGCATTAGCACAAACACAGGGCAAAATATTTCAGTGCGAAATACAGCCTATGCTTTCTCTGACAGGTAATGAAAAAGCAATCTATCAATTAGTCAATATATTACTGGACAATGCACTGAAATATTCTCCTAATAACGGTACAGTTTCTTTGGTGCTGAAAAAACAAAGTAAAACGATACAGCTATCTGTATTTAATACAACCGAAAACCTCATTCCAAAAGATAAGCTGAATCTGTTATTTGAAAGATTTTATCGCATTGACTCATCCCATAATTCCCAAACCGGCGGTTATGGTATTGGGCTCTCCGTAGCCAAAGCAATCGTCACAGCACATAATGGAAAAATACAAGCAAAAACCGAGGATGGGCATTCTCTACAAATAACAGCAACCTTTCCAATATAATTAACACAGACACATGGTCTAACAATAATAAAAGCGGCTGTCACATAAAATGCGACAGCCGCTTTTATTATATTAAAATCTTATGCAAGCTTTGACTTTGCTACATCAACGAGCTTTGCAAATCCCTCAGCATCACTGATTGCCATCTCAGAAAGCATCTTTCTGTTAAGATCAACGCCTGCAAGCTTAAGTCCGTACATAAACTTGCTGTATGATAAACCATTCATTCTTGCAGCAGCATTGATACGAGCAATCCAAAGCTGTCTGAACTGTCTCTTTCTCTGCTTTCTACCTGCATATGAGCTTGTTAATGCTCTCATTACTGACTGCTTTGCTACTCTATACTGCTTTGAACGTGCACCTCTATAGCCCTTTGCAAGCTTAAGTACCCTGTTATGTCTCTTTTTAGCGCCTACTCCGCCTTTCACTCTTGCCATTAGTCTATCCTCCTAAATCCTATAAATATGGTAAAATCTTCTTCATAACCTTGCTGTTAGTTGCATCCGTCATAGTTGCTTTTCTAAGATTTCTCTTTCTCTTTGCACTTTTCTTAGTAAGAATATGACTCTTGTAAGCCTTATTTCTCTTTAATTCACCTGTTCCTGTTTTCTTAAAGCGCTTTGCAGCAGCCTTCTTAGTCTTTAACTTTGGCATTTCATTTCCTCCTTAAATAAATCAAAATAAATATAATAAATTTAACGTTTTTCAGCTAAAAACATTACCATACTCCGTCCTTCCAGCTTTGCTGGCTTGTCAACAACCGCAATGTCTGAAAGCAACTCTACAAACTCATCTAAAATAGCCTTTGAGGTATTAACATGAGCAAGCTCCCTACCCTTAAATCTGAGAGTAACTTTTACCTTATCTCCCTTTGAGAGGAATTTTCTGGCCATATTTACCTTTGTATTGAGGTCGTTTTTATCAATGTTAGGTGAAAGTCTTACTTCTTTTACCTCAATAACTCTCTGCTTTTTCTTAGCTTCCTTCTCCCTGCGGGACTGCTCATAGCGATATTTACCGAAGTCCATAATCTTGCATACAGGTGGTTTTGCTGTTGGAGCTATTTTAATCAAATCAGCACCCATCTCCTCCGCCATTTTCATAGCTTCCTTAGCAGACATAATGCCAAGCTGCTCTCCGGTTTCACTTACAACACGGACTTCTTTATCTCTTATCTGTTCGTTAATCATTACCTCGCTAATAATACGCACCTCCAATTTGCTAGGTATAACTTATAAAAATAAAAAATGGATAGACAAACTATCCACAATCATACTACAATAAAAAATGCCTTTCATGTAAGGACAAAATCTATTTTAGGTACTATTAACCCGAGTCGCCTCCTGCGCTAAGGTGAGAGTGGATACTCTGCTTCTTCAACATACCTCTGTAATTTAACACATAAAACCTACAATGTCAACAACTTTTTCTTTCAACCAAAAACCCTCTGTTGTTCTATTTTAGACCTTGACACATACAGACATTCTATATAGAATAGTAACGAAAAAAATATGAACGGAGATGATTTTTTTTGGACGCAAGCCCCATTATTCAATTAATTATTCTTGTTGTATTACTTATTTTGTCCGGTTTCTTTTCCTCAGCGGAAACTGCACTTACAACAGTAAACAGGCTGAAGCTCAGGACCCTGGCTGAAGAAGGTAAAAAAAGAGCTGCTAAGGTTCTGGCAGTAACAGAGCATTCCGGCAAACTGCTAAGTACAATACTCATAGGTAATAACATTGTTAATATTTCGGCATCTGCACTTGCAACTACACTTTGCACACAGGTATTCGGAAGCCGTTTTATAGGTGTATCAACAGGAATTTTAACTCTGCTTGTGCTTATATTCGGTGAAATAACCCCGAAAACGCTTGCAACAAAATATTCCGTTCAGCTATCTATGATATTTGTGTATCCAATATGGATACTTATGATTATACTTACACCTGCTATATGGTTTTTGAACATTATAACGGGAATTATTTTTAAAATTCTTCGCGTTGACCCATCTGGCACAGGTAACGCAATTACGGAATCTGAACTCAGAACAATTGTTGATGTCAGCCATGAAGAAGGTGTACTTGAACAGTCTGAGAAATTTATGATTTCAAACATTGTTGACTTTGGAGACGCATTATCAAAGGATATAATGATTCCAAGAGCAGATGTTGTCTTTGCAGATGCAACTTCTACATATGACGAACTTGTTTCCATATTTACAAAAGAAACCTACTCACGTATACCAATATATGAGGACTCAAAAGATAACGTCATAGGTCTTCTCTATCTTAAAGATTTGTTTTTTTACAATGAAGCACACGGACAGGAAGGCTTTGATTTAAGAAATATACTTAGAAAGCCTTTATTCGTTTATGAATATCAAAAAACAAGTCAGATATTTGCTGATATGAAAACCTCTTCTGTCACTATGGCAGTTGTGCTTGACGAATATGGCGTAACCTCAGGTATAATAACGATGGAAGATCTTATCGAAGAAATAGTTGGTGAAATTCGTGACGAGTACGACCAGGATGAGGCAAATTCCATAAAAACGATTGAGGAAAATGTTTACGATATTGATGCATCCATCAAATTAAATGATTTAAATGATGCAATCGGTACATCTCTTGAATCTGAAGACTATGACTCACTTGCAGGCTTTGTAATTGAGCTATTGGACAAGCTGCCTGATGAAGGAGAAACCGCTTCCTTCCATAATCTTACATTTAAGGTTACAAAGGTGAACAAAAACCGTATTGAACGTATTACGCTTACCATAGAGCCAATCGAAGAATCATCCGAGGCCTCAGACAACTAAAAAAGGGTTGCCATATCAAGATTTGAGTTGTATGGCTCGCTTGCGGCAGTCACCTGCCGCAGGCGAGCCATACAACTCAAATCTTAATGGGCATCGTCTATTTTTTTTCTCTATTTTTATCTTTGGATTCCTGCTGTTTCTGCTTCTTATCAGCCTTATCCGTCTCCTCACCGGACATTTCATCTATGATATGCTCCATTAGCTTTTTCTTCATAAAAATGTCATATCCCAATAAGGAAAGGAAATTCATTTTTCTTAAATACCCATCATCGCTTTTATCAAATGCTTTCTCTGACAATTCATATGCCTTTACAACACTACTTTCAACATTGAAATATTGATATTTTTCGAGATTGTATAAATTTGTGTATATATCCTCAAGGCTGTGCTCAGCTTCCGGTTTATTATAATAATTTTCAATCAGCGGTTTAAGCATAATCTGTATATCACTGATGGATATTACATTTTTCAAATAATAAATATATATAAGAAGAATAATATGTTCCTTCGAATACCGCTTCTTGTTCGGTGGCGGAAGCAAATCATTCTTAGTATAGTTATTTATCATTGTCTTTGTCAGAGTCTTATCTTCATCCTTCCGCTTATTCTGCTCCAGATGCTTATCCATGAAGGTTGTAACCTGGTCCATATAAAGCTCTATGGAAGGAATGTCATCAGGCTGAATGTATCCCAGCTTCATCCATTCACGAATCTGTTTTTTTAAGCTCTCTTTGCCGAAATCCATAAAATTACACTCCCAAATTCCACGCCAGATTTTTAAACTGCCTTGTCAAAAGCACGTTATTCTGAAAATCTGACTACAATCAAATAAGTTAGATATTGTCACATGTAGCATTATATAGTAATGAAAACTATATGTAAAGGTATATCTTACCTTATTTGACTCATTTGGAAAAGTGTCAACTTACCATTGACTTAGCCATATCAAGCTGTTGAATGCTTCTTGCCTTTCCATCCTCTGTCAAATACATTCCTGATTTTCTAATCTGAGCATTGTGTGCATTATCCTCTTCAGACTTCATGGAATACTCTGTAACCATATTATCAAGGAAGATAGCGCCTACATTTGCTTCTTTTAAGCTCATAAGCCTGTCATGTCCTGCATCATCCTTCTGCCATACAGACAGCTTGCTGTATATGGCATCATTTTCATCTATCCATCCGTTTCCATCATCATCATATTGTGAAAGCTCAGCAAAGCCATTTCCTGTTGCAGCACCAAACAGCTCCGTACCATCGTTAATCTTTCCATCTCCATTTTTGTCATAAGCAAGAAATGCAGAGCCTTTAGAAAGCATGGATATTCCATCTTCTATTCCATCTCCATCAATATCAAATTTCCATTTCTGGTCACTAACACCGATAGGCGAAGAATCAAGGCTGATAACAAGCGGGTCAGTCATAATAGCAACCACATCATTTGTTAGATTTTCTGTCTCTTCAACATATTCTCTTGACATTTCAAGTGACATGTTAAAATCAATTTCCCGTCCATCTGCAGTTTTCACCTTGCCCGTTGTCTCAAAATTTAAGGATTCTGATTCCTCATATGTGTAAGAAGCATAATTGACGCGTCTCCACACGTTCGTATTTCCACCGGACGAAAGGTTAAGCATACCATTATCATTGCCTAAAATACCGCCAAACATACCACGTCCTAAAAACAGGGAAAGCCTTTTCCTGAAAGAGAACAGAAAGCCTCGCAATTGTGCTGCCAGCTGTTGAACCGGATCTTCCTGAACCATCGGTATCTTATATGTACCGATTTGTGACATTACATCATCTCCCGGAAGCCTTCCGTTTTTGTTATATGTTGGCATCTTTTCGCGAAAATCATTATAGCCTTCAAAGCTCTGTTCATAGCTTGCTGAAAACTGGCGTTCACTATAATTTTTCTCTCCGGTTTGCAGGTTCGTTAAAAATGTTGCTTCCTTTTTTGTGTAGCTTACGCTTTTAGATGTTTTTGCCGCCATTGATACGGCACTTGAATTGATAATCATACATTCCCTCCTATTAATTGAACATCATCCCATCCACAATTTGCTTTCTACAAAGGACTGATGCTATATGTCAACTTTTCAATGAAAACTTGACACAATCATTTTCTACCCAGGCGGTCTATGTACCTGCTTAATATATCGACAGGGATAACTTTCATATTAAGATGTATGATTGTCCAGTTACGAAAAAATTTTACCATTCTGCGCCATGACACCGGCAAGAGCATGAGGAACATACAATTCCTCCAGATAGGCGTTCTCATCTGTGGTCAGCTCCAGCTCAACTGCCTTCACGGCACCGTCTACATGAGAAAGCTTCGTTGCGCCTACCACCGGGGAAGCCACTTTTGTCAACAACCACGCAAGAGATATCTCCGTCATGGAAACCCCGCGCTTTTCTGACAGTTCCTCTACGCGGCGAATAATTTTTTCATCCGCCTCGGCAGTCGCATCATACTTGAACCGGGCATATGCGTCTTCCACAAACCGTTTAGAGGTTTCTCCCGGATGACGAGAGAGTCTGCCACTCGCCAATGCACTGTATGGAGTCATGGCAATGCCCTCAGATGCACAAAACGGTGCCATCTCCCTTTCTTCCTCACGGGCAATCAGATTGTAATGTCCCTGAATGGAAATAAACTCCGTCAGGCCATTCATACGGGCATAGTAGTTTGCTTTTGCAAGCTGCCACGCAAAGCAGTTGGAAATACCAATATACCGTGCTTTACCGGATTTTACAGCATTGTGCAGCCCCTCCATAATCTCCTCCATCGGGGTATGATAATCCCACATATGATAGATATAGAGATCGACATAGTCGAGACCAAGGTTTTTAAGACTCTGATTCAGATAGTTTTCAATATGCTTTTGCCCGCTGATACCGCTGTCAATCTCCTCCTGCGTCCGGGGCGTAAACTTTGTTGCAATTACATAGTCATCCCGTTTTACAAACTCCCGGAGTGCCCTGCCCACAAACTGCTCGCTTGTACCGTTCTGGTATGCGATGGCTGTGTCATAGAAGTTGATTCCCAGATCAAGACCATGTTTGATAATCTCTCGGGACTCAGCTTCTCCCAACGTCCAGCTATGCTGTCCGGTAGCAGCGTTGCCGAACCCCATACAGCCCATGCAGATGCGGGATACCTTCAAATCCGATTTTCCTAAATTTGTGTACTTCATTCTCCAACCCGACCTTTCAATTTTTTAATAAACATTTTATGCAGTTATAAGTAATTTCGTAAATTGTCATAAACACATAATTTACGCCAGCTTCCTCCATAGCCGTCCGCTGTTTCTCATTAACGACAGTATAGGGATAAATTCCAAACATAAACGGAAAAAAGGTGTATATAAAATTCTGTTTATCAGAATCCGGCATATCAGGGAAATACTGTTCTAAGCAGTGCATAACCGTGTGCAACGATTTCCCATAGGCCACCTTAAATTCAGCCAGACGTTCTGGACGACTGCTACTCTCCATATCATAGTGATTCATAGACATTATTTTCAAAAGCTGCTCTCTCTTCGCCAGAGACTGGGCTAGTTTATCAGCAAACCCATCTTTGGAAAGTATGGCATGTTTCTCCATAATCTCGCTTAAGTCAGCAATCCAAAGCTCATATTCCCGCTGTAAAAGAGCCAGAAAGATTTCCTCTTTTGTCTGAAAGTAGTTGTAAATGGAAGTTCGGGTAAAGCTGGTGGCTTTTCCAATTTCCTTAATTGTAATCTCCTTGAAACTCATGGTTTTATAGAGTTCTTCACAGGCGTTTATGATTTCCTCTTTCCGGGCATTTGTTAATTCCAGTGATCCCTTTGGCATACTATTTTCTCCTCCTTTTGCATTTTAGATTCTGCCTACAATCCATCTACACAATGATATTTACAATAATTCCCGTTATAAACGAGAATAACATTACAAAGAGCAGGTACAGCAAAAATCTTTTTATCCCCAACACAATTTTCAAGGCACCGAGATTCGTAATCTTGGTGGCAGGACCAGTGAGCATAAAGGAAGCGACACTGCCCATGCTCATCCCATCATAAAGCCATGTCTGCAAAAGCGGTATCGTGCCACCACCACACATATAGAGAGGTACTCCAATGGTAGCCGCCATAAAAACACCAAATGCTTCATTTCCTCCAAACAGTGCTATCATTGCCTCTGCTGGTACATATCTCTGAAAGAGTGCTGAAAGTACAATACCAAGCAAAAAATAAAGGGCAGTCGCTTTTACGTTTCTTACAAGATTTTTCAAAAAACGGAACAAAAGGCTTGGATCAGTATCACGGCTTTTCGGTTCCTCAAAACCTTTGAAGTTGAAAAATGGCTTACCCCTGTAAAAAATACGTATCAATACTCCTGCAGCAATACCTTCCAAAAAGCAGGTCACAATTCTCACCATAAGAGCAGTTTGACCAAGTGCTGCACTATAAATAATCAGCTGTGGATTGAGTAAAATAGACGACATCATAAAAGCCGCCAGCCAATCGTCACTCATGCCACTTTTAGAAAAAGATGCGGCAATCGGGATTGTCCCATACATACATAGAGGAGATGCAATCCCAAGGGCACTGGCAATAACTATGCCTAATGCACCTAGTTTTTTTGAGCCAAGGGAGCGGAACAAATTATGGATATGGTCTTTTATAAATACCGATACAAAGGATCCAATCACCATTCCCAATACCCAGTACCAAAAAATCTGCTCAAACTGTACACTGAAATAATACCAGAAGTAGATGGCCTCCCGGTGCAATATATCAATCATCTATGCTCTCCAGTCGATATGTCCGGCTTCCAAGGCCAATACTTTCCGCGTGTTCCAAAGTGTGTAACCCATTTCGGGATTCAATCCGGTTTATCAGCGACTGTCCATCTGCAGCGCTATATACCAAATCAACACATGCCTGATCAAGTGCCACCGGATCGAAGGACGCAAGTATACCAATGTCATGCATATCAGGTTCAGCAGGATTGCTGTCACAGTCACAATCTACTGACAGACGGTTCATTACATTAATGTAAAGAATGTTTCCATCCAGTGCATCAACCACAGACTTCCCTGCTTCTGCCATAGACTCCAAAAACGCATCCTGCTCACCGCTCCACATATTACCGCCAGTGCCTCCGCTGTGGATATGTGATTTCCCCTCAGCAGATGCAATACCGATGGATATGTTCTTTATTGCACCTCCGAAACCTGCCATAGCGTGTCCTTTGAAATGAGATATAACGATAAAGTAATCATAGTTGGCAAAATTCACGCCCACATAATTCTCCGTCAGATTGCTTCCTCCTGTTACCGTAAGCGTCATGGAGCCATTTTCATCCATAATATCCACATCTGCAATGGCAGTATATCCATGGTCTTCTGCCACCTGATAGTGCATCGCCGTATTGGCACGAGCCCCTCCGTAGGCAGTATTACACTCTACAATGGTTGGATTATCCAAAGAAGCAATAAGATCTCCAATTAAATCAACACGAAGATAATTACTTCCCGGCTCACCTGTAGACAGCTTTACTGCAATATTCCCTTCGGGAGAAGCTCCAAGTGTCTCATATAACTCCACAAGCTTCTCTGGGCTTATTTCAGCAGTCATATAAACCACCGGTGTATTTGAATCAGCAGGCTCCTCCGAATTTAAATCATCTTGTTCATTGTCGCTTTCTGTTAATGTCAGTTCTGTGTGCTCCGTATTTTCCGTTTGCTGTACATCACTTTCCAATCTTTCACGATTATTGCTTTCACTATCCTTTGTTTGCGAACACCCGAAAAACAACATTACTGCCATCGCAAATGTCATAAGTAAAACAAGTCTTTTTCTTTTCATTGTTCTATTTCTCCTTTTGATCATTCTCTCTCGTCGTAGCGTCACCCCGTTTTTATTCTGACATTGTGTCAATACAAAGAATAACATTATTCTGACACCGTGTCAACATTGTAAAACATTGACAAAAATTTGGGAGCCACTTTATTATAAAGTAACTCCCATCTACAGTCCCTGTTTTTACATTATATTATTTATTATTCAAACGCGAGAATACCATCTCATATCCGTCATTTCCATAGTTTAACGAGCGGTTGACACGGCTTATTGTGGCAGTAGAAGCTCCTGTCTCCTTGGCCACCTCAAGATATGTCTTGTTATCCTTAAGCATCTTTGCAACGGAAAACCTCTGTGCTATGGATAAAACCTCGTTTACAGTACATACATCCTCAAAAAAATCGAAACATTCATCAACATTTTCAAGTGTAAGTATTGCTTCAAATAACTCTTTTACAGCTTCTGTTTTTATAGTCTTTCCCATATATACACCTGCTACTTGCTCTCTTTCTTAACCCATACGGCAACAGCACCTCGGTTTACATAAAACTCTCCGCAACCCTCATCGTCAATTTTGATGTTATACTTTGCATTGCCCATAGCATCTGAAAAATGAGAACCTGCAAACTGCTTTCCAATATACATACGTTTCGTTCCGCCTGTACCATCAGAAATGACAACAGCGAGACCGGAATTTGGATGTTCCTCATCCCCCTCCCTGGTCCAGCCAATGCAGTTAGGGTCATCAAAGTAATCATGCTGCACTCCGTATGCCTTCTGCTTCCTAATCTTCAAAAGCTTATCTATATCCTTTTTCTTAGATTTAATCTTTGAGGATGGAATTCCCTTGTAATCTCCATAAAATACACATGGATAGCCCTCCTGCCTAAGCAGTATGACTGCATATGCCATAGGCTTAAACCAGTCATCAACCCATGATTCAAGAGATTGTCCCGGTTGACTATCATGGTTGTCAACAAATGTTACAGCCTTCGTAGGATTGACCTTTGAAAGTGTTCCATCAAGCAATGTTCTGAGATCATAATTTCCGTTTGCCTTTGAACAGTTATGGAAATTAAAGTGAAGCGGCACATCAAAAAGCTGTACCTCATTCTCCGTTGCGTTGATATAATCCATAAGCACATTTACATCCCAATGCCAATACTCTCCGACAGCAAACAAATCCTTACCTGCTGCCTCCTTCATGGCACACATCCAATCCTTATAAAAGTACTTATTTATGTGTTTTACCGCATCCAGTCTGTATCCGTCAAGAGCAGCAGTCTCGGTATACCATTTACCCCAGCTTATAAGCTCCTGCCTTACCTCCTCATTTTGGAAATCAATATCTGCTCCCATAAGATAATCGTAGTTGCCTCTTTCGACATCCACATCCTTGTCCCATTCCTTTCCCTCAAAACGGAAAATGGAATTCGTCGCTCTATCCTGATCCCAATCTATTCCATCAAAATGATTCCAGTTCCATGTGAATTTTGAATATTTACCCTTTCTTCCCGGAAAAGTAAACTTTGTCCATGCACCAATCGTCTTTTGCTCACTTATCATTTGGCCTCTGCTATTGGCATTAAATTCCTCAGCAGTAACCTTCTCTATCTCATCAGCTCCAAGCTTATGATTCAAAACAACATCCGCGTAAACCTGAATTCCCTTTGAATGCAGAGCCTTTATTGCAGCAATATACTCATCCTTCGTACCGTACTTTGTAGGGATTGTTCCCTTTTGATTAAATTCTCCCAAATCGTACAGGTCATACACTCCGTAGCCCACATCTGTTGCCCCGTTTGCTCCCTTATATGCAGGTGGCAGCCATACTGCAGTAATGCCTGCTGACTTCAGCTTTGCAGCATCTTCTTTCAGGTTTTTCCAAAGAGTCTGGTCCGCCGGAAGCTCCCATTCAAAATATTGCATCATAGTACCATTAATGCCCATTTCATCATCCTCCATGTAGCCTTCGTAATATATTTTCACTTTAACAGTCTAAAGCGATTATAGCAAAATATTTCCACTGAGTAAAGTGTAAATATGTATCGTCTTCCTTATAATTTCAAACCGTTTATAAGCGGATTTTCTTTTCATTTATCATAAATTTTAATCAGCTTCCCATGTTATCATACTTCCGTCAATTGCATTTATTACGATACACGGATCACCGGACATATGGTCTTTCTTTCCATCACTGAGAAACCATGCAGGGATAATACTGAATACTTTGCTGTCATCCGAATCATAAATCATCAGATACTTAAGCTCAAGTGTTTTTAAGCCTACCGCATTTTCAACATTGCTGTTTACTATGACAGTTTTAAACCGCTCCTTAATTTGTTTGAAATCAAGTAATTCTACATTTTCCGTTATAACATCCGTAATCATAAATGGAGATGAATGGTCAAACATCAATATACCGCTGTCATTAAATACAAGCCGTACAGATTCCTCATTACCATATGGAGCACCTTTTATTAATTCCACCTCAATAGTATTACTCAAATCCCCGAAAGAAAATGCATTATACCCAACGGGTTGACCGGAACATGCAACCTCCGCCCCATCAATTTCTCTCTTAAGAATAACCTGGTATCCATCATACCAATTTTCACTTTCACCAATTTGCTTTAATTCATCCCACGTGTATTTTTCCCAGCATAATGCGTCTACACTTGAGATTTTAAAATCAGTCAAACCGAAATCATCCACATACTTGTTTACAACCTCATCCACCTCATCATATGAAACACTGCATTTATTTCCTGCTTTGTTACCATTTTCCACTCCCGCTTCCAAATCTAAAGAAATAAAATGATTGTCATCATCTGCATATCCCGGAAATCCCTCAGGATATCCTTTGCTGAACCATCCGTAATTCAGATTATAGAGAGCCCATCCAAAATCATTATCATATACATCTACGGAAAATATATGATTATTTTTTTTGCCAATATACTCCTGCTTGTCATATGCTTCCGCAACCTTGTAATCATCTAGTGCACTGTTATATTTTTGTTCCATTTCATCTATTAATGCAGGATAATCATCCGCTACCATATCGTTGTAAGAACCAGAATTATTTTTTGTATTCTCCCATTGTTTTTTTATATTGTCTATCCGTCCTCTCCATACTTCCTTTGGGATGCTTGCCTCATCAAAATAATATAACGCATCAAAATTACCAACATTTATATAGTTCTCTATAAGCTCCTCGTCAAAGTTGACCTTTTTTGCCTTATAAACCTTCAGATTAGCACTATCAGGCACAATAACCTCAGCATATATTCTTACTGTCCTGCCGTTATTTGTAGAAAGCGTTTCTATCCAGTTATCCTCCACACCAAGCCTCTTACTTATTTTTTCCTTCGATGTTGAAATGCTGTATTCGCTATCCTCAGTCTGCTTACCTGATGTTTCAGACATATCAACCGGCTTTCTTTTGTTACAGGATGTCATGGTAAATACGGATGCTACAATCACAACAAGTGCTATCTTTCTCTTAATATTGTTTTTCCTATCGCTTTTAAATTTTCTTTTCAAATGTAACTCTCCCCTCGTTTTTGAACATCAACTCATTCAGAATTTACACTCACTTTTCCTCGCTGACATAATCCAAGACAGTTTTATTATTTCTTCGACACTTCTCAAATAATTGTACCCTATCCTTCAGTAGTCTTCCATAAAAAAGCTTTGCAAAGATCAGATAATAGATTATAAACATGAAGCTTGCCAGTGTAATAAAGAAATATATTCCTTCAACAAAGCCTGAGTAAACCCCAGCCATGAATACATTGACAGCATAAAGAAAATCTGTTCCAGCTTTCCCTTCCTTTTATCATATACTGAAAAATAATTTTCACAAAATTTTATTATATCTGTTCCGACAATCTTCTCAGCATCCTTCCCCTCCGTCTGTGCTGTGAGAAGCATATCCAACAGATTCATCATCATCTCTTCTTTTTCTTCTCCTACATAATTTTTTAATATCGCATAAGCCTCAACCTCATCAAAAGCCTTATGGTATTCTCCTTCTAATTTCCCTGATATTTCTTCGTAATTCATATTAACCATCCCTTCCCATTTTCATCCAAAATATTTTCCGTATTCAATACAAGCTGTTTAAAATTTTTCCGAAATTCCTGATAGCGTTCTTCTCCCTCTGCTGTAATGCTGTAATATTTCCGTATCGGTCCAAGCGGTGACTTTTCCTTACGACACGCAATGGCACCCTTTTTATCTAATCTAGTGAGCACTGGATACAAGGTTCCCTCTGCCATGTTTTCAAAACCTGCGGCCTCCATGACCGACAAAATTTCATAGCCATATGTCTCACCCTTGCGGATAATACCCAGTACACAGCCTTCCAGAACTCCCTTTAAAAGTTGTGTATCTTCCATCTTATTTTTCACCACTCCGTTTTTTGTTAATTCTGCGTAGCAACTACTTTGTTATGCTAAGTAGGTTAATAAAAAAAATAGCACAGCTACTTTGTATTGTCAAGTAGTAATGTGCTGTATTTTCCAAGCTTACAAGAAATAGCTTTTTTGTAATTGTAACATCCTGTAGATTTTTTATTTATAATTTATAGTGTCTTTTTACTGTCTCATACAGGTATGATTTATATTTCAACCTTACATCTTTTGTATAGTGTCTTCCCACAGGAAGCTCAATTCCGTTTTCATGTAATTTTACAAGCTTTGCTTTCAGGTCACTGATATATACCATATTAACCATATATGATTTATGTATGCGAACCACCGAAGTATCCTTTAGCAACTTCTCTGCTTCACAAATGTCCATAACAAAAATATAAGTATCGCTTACAGTGTGCACACGAATATAGTGACTGTCCGCCTGTATATAAACAATATCAGCAACA
Organism: uncultured Lachnospiraceae bacterium; assembly: GCA_947173945.1. Classification (GTDB taxonomy): domain Bacteria; phylum Bacillota; class Clostridia; order Lachnospirales; family Lachnospiraceae; genus Coprococcus_C. Next base: position 9,260 of record CAMWGV010000045.1, on the reverse strand, counting down.
TGCATTGCAGAATTTCGTTCAAACTGAATTATACTGTTGCAATCGTTTTCCTCCAAAGCAACATCGAGCCATTTGCATATTATTTTATATTGTGCCGGTTTGGAGCAGTAACCTAATGTTTTCAATCCAAAGGTTTCAATCATATATTCATCATGACATGACACAAACAATATTCTCCATATCCTGTCACTGTGAAGCATATGATGCATTACATCAATTCCCGTAATACCGCCCAGCTCTATATCGAGAAAAAGCAGCATAAGACTTTCCTCCTCATATGCCAATACCTCCTCTCCCGACTGAAACATAACTGCCCTATATTCGATTTTCCGACTTGCAAAATACTTATCGCATATAGCTTTTAGGCTTTCCCTGTGCTCCATTATATCATCACAAATACCTACATAAATCATTTTACAAATTATAGTATATCCTTTGCTTACTTAAGGAGTTCCTCATATGTTGTATCTAGTACGTTCCTTATTCCCCTAAGCTGTGTTACCGTCACATGCTGTACTCCCCTCTCAATTTTTACCAGTGCCTCTCTCGTCATAGAAATATTTTCCATTTGTAATAGTGCTACCATTTCAGTCTGCTTGAAACCCTTTTCAAGTCTCAATCTCCTAATATTTCTTCCTAGTTGTATCTTATTATCCTGTTTAATCTTCTGTTCCATAATCCCCCCACATGTACCTGTTTAAGTCCACCTACCCATATTTTATTGGATGAATACCATTTATGGGGACTAGTTTTGGTCCAAAAGCAATAAAAAAGGCTATACACAAAAAAGTGCATAGCCAATCTTACATTAATGTCCTGATTCGGACGAAGAATCTTAGTGTCCTGAAGACTTCCAGTAAACAGATAATTAAAGTTCGAATTCCAATCTATTTTTTCTTAAATTATAATAGGACATTTTTTTATTCTCAATACGAAGTATCACAAACAGCATGTTTTATTCATAAATGACACAATCACATGAATTTTTTCATTACCTTTAAAGATTTTTCATACTTATATAGAAACTTCTCAAAATCCAGTTTTTTCTGGTATCCGCCAAAATCATCTTTTAGTCCCATTGAATTTGTACCTGTTTCCTGCTTTGGTGCATCTGCTGTTTCTGCGGCAGGTTCCGTCTGTGTCACACCTGCTGATTCGGTGGCAGCTCCCCCCTCTGTCATATCTACTGCCACCGTTACGTCCATTTGCTCATCCTCATCACCAGACTCAGCCTTCATCATTTCCTCATCCTGGCTTTCATTATCATAATTATAATTGTCACCGCTCACAATATTCTGTTCATATACCATATTATTTTTATCATCGCTCATAACCATATCCGGTGCACTTTTATTTCTCATTGTCATATTAGAAAATATAATTACCGGAACAGCAATAAGTGTAATCAGCACAGCTGCTGCTATTGCAGTCGCAACCCTGAACCTTTTTATTTTTCTGTTTATACTTACAAGCTTACTGTCCGTTTGTGCCACATCAATTGCTGCATTTATTTCCTTTTCATACCCTGCTTCAATCCGATTCCATAAATCCGGAGTATCTTCATCGCACATTGAAAGGTAAGCGCTTAATTCCTGCTCTGATATCTGTTTTAATACTTCTTTTTTATTCTCTTTCATAGCCGGACAAACACCTCCTTAATTTTTTTATTCCCTGATTATACAGCCATGTAACTGTTCCCATAGGCTGTTTTGTAACCATTGCTATCTCCCTAAACTTGAGTTCCCCCAAAAGCTTCATGTCAATGATTTCCCGCTCCTTTTGCGAAAGCTTTGACATTGCCTTTCTCATATCCTCAGCCAGCACAGTCTGCGATTCCACAGGTGAGTCATGTTCCACACTCGAATAATCGGCTTCCGCCTGCTCTACAGGTATTTCTCTTTTATTTTTTCTTATTGCGTCAATTGCCATATTTTTTGCTATCGTGACGAGCCATGCCTTGTGTGGCGAACCTTTTTTGAAGCTTCCTGCCACTCTTATAAGCTTTATAAAGAATTCAGAGGTTATATCCTCTGCATCCTCCCGATGCCCTACTGTATCTATAACAACTGCATATATGAGCCTTATGTAAGCATCATATATTATTTTTAGTCCTTCCTTATTTCCTTTTACAACAAGGTCAAGGGCAGACTCAAACTCCTCATTTGTCACATGTTAACCTCCCAACCATGACATGAGAATGCTCTCACTTAATATACGTAATTTAAATATTTTTTTATGGAATTATTATTTGGAATTTTTCCGCCCTGTCAGATAAAAAACAGCCAGCTGAGTTCTATCTCTAAGCCCCAGCTTTTCAAGTATTACACTAATATAATTTCTCACAGTTCCTTCACTCAAAAAAAGCTTTTCCGCAATTTCTTTGTTACTTTCCCCGGTTGACAGCTCCGCTATAATCTCGTATTCCTTATCCGATATTCCATAGCTCTCATAATCAAATCCATTTCTCTTTCCTATAAGCTCTGGAATCTTCCCGACTATATTTGCCCCAAACACACTCTGTCCCTTCATTACGGCCTCCAATGCAGGGACGATTCCCTCAAAATCCTGCTTCAAAATATACCCCTTGGCACCAATATTAATCGCTCTCACAATATATTCATCATCCACAAAGGTAGTAAGATACAGAATTTTAGCATCATCATGTTTTTCAAGTATTTTTTCGCCAGCTTCAAGCCCTGACACTGTTCCCATCCGTATATCCATAAGTAAAACGTCAGGTCTATACTCCTCATACAGACTTACAGCTTCCTCCCCACTGTTTCCCGTTGCTATTACATTTATTTTATTTGTAGATTCAAGTATTGTTTTAAGTGATATTGTCACAAGTGCATCATCATCAACCAACAGAACTCTCATAACTTCTCCTTAATTATCTGAAAGCTTATAACCCTTTGACACAATTGTCTTAATCTGCTTTCCTGCATCTCCTAATGCTTTTCTCAGTTTTTTAATATGATTATCTACAACCCTGTCGTTTCCCTCAAAATCATACCCCCATATATTAATCAGAAGTGTCTCTCTTTCAATAACCTTTCCTTTACGTTCAAGCATATATTTAAGCAGCATATATTCCTTAGGAGGCAGTATAATTTCTTTCTCTGACACTGTCACAACATAAGTTACAGGATTTAACTTTATTTCTCCACAAAAAAGTACATCATTTCCAACAAGTCCTTTAGAGCGCTTAAGCATGGCAAACACCTTTGCATACAACGCAGCAAGTGAAAATGGTTTAACAATATAATCATCACATCCTAAGTCATATCCAAGAAGCACATCCTGTTCCCTTGCTTTTGCCGTAAGAAATATGATTGGTACCGTACTCCTTTTTCTAAGCTCACGGCACAGCGAAAAACCATCCAGTCCCGGTAGCATAATATCAAGGAGAACAAGATCATATTCCCTCTCATATATCATCTCCATCCCCTGATTTCCGTCAACTGCCGTATATAACATCAGACTATCCTTTCCCTTTTCGGTAAAATAATCTGATATTACTTCCATTATATTAAAATCATCCTCTACTAAAAGTATACTATACATGTCAATTACCCCCTGTTAATTTCATAAATTGTAGCATCGACGTGTATTCTTTTTTTATCCTGCATATACAATCAACCCTTAGGAAGCGTGATAAATACTTTATAACCCCTATCTGTTGTTATTGTAATATTACCCTGAAAATCATCTACCCTGTCCCTCATATTTTGAAGTCCTATGCCATTTTCTCCACTAATATATCCCTTTTTATTCCTGTATATTTTTTCTGTATAATGTTGTTTTCCAACGGTATCTTCAGAATAATCATGTATGATTATCTGATACATTGCTGGGTGCTCTCTCAATGTTATGTCAACCAAATTATTCTTACTATGTTTAATAATGTTTGAGACACCCTCCTTAACTATACTTATGATTGCATATTTATATTTTCTATCAACCTCCGTTGATATGTCATATTCCAACCTATACCTGAATTTTCCTTCCAAAGGTAATGCAGCATCGTTTACTGCCTGTTTTAAATCTATAGCTTCATCATGCAGGTCATGAACACTTTCCCGGATATTATTCATAGCAGTATCAAGACTGTCCTTTACCGAAGCAAGCTGTCCATGTAGAGGTTCTTCCCTATTGACAGCCATAAGTGCCCCCATCTGCAAAATGGAGCGTGTAAGCATATGTCCCACATTATCATGTATCTCCCGTGCTATTCTGTTCCGTTCCTTTAAGGTTGCCACATAAAGCTCATTGTTTTGCTTTTCAATGAGACTCTTGTTTCTTTCTGCAAGCAGTATGTTTTTTTCCTGTTCATCATCACGTATTCTTTTAACCTTAGTAAAAAGCTTTTCGTTTTTTGTGCTTTTATCATTCAAAATGCATGAAAGACATGTTATTATAACTACGCCCACAAGCATTTTTACCGAATAATATTCCCCAGCATTTACAATTGCCATAATCATTATAAGTGCCTGAAGGATAAAGCGGCTGCCATATATATCATATATAACAGCAGGGGATAAAATGGCAAACGACGGCATAAAAACCGCCGTCAAGCTGTAAACAAGCACTATTATACCTTTATTTTTCCTGCTGTCAACATAGCACAGCAGGCTCACAACTATTACTAAAATAAGAACTAACACCACAGGACTTACATAAATTTCCTTTCCCTTAAGAAGCTCTGCCGTGGCATTTTCCCCTGAAAAAAAATAAAATAGGTACAGTGATAAAAACAATATGATGAGCCTGTCTATAATATATGACATATCACTCTTCCTCCGTTTGCGATATTTTACTCTGCCTCATACAATATGTACTCCAACAGTTTTCTCTCCTGTTCCCTTTCCTCATCACATATGGAAAATTTGTCAATCACTTTAAGACCATCCATAGCCGCCTTTTTAGCCTGCTCCTTCTGCCCTAAAATGTAATACTCATAATATGCCATAACTCTTCTCCCGTCGCTGTCCATATCATGCTTTAAGTCATCCTCTGCCTCGCCAAAATAATAGGCTGCCTTTTCAGCATTACGGTTTATGTAGGAGTAATAGAATATAATAGTGTAGAATACCGGTGCCTCTGACCTTATATATCCCTTCGTCAAATTACCCTCAAGAAACTCAACGATGGGCAAAAGCTCACTATAAAAACCAAGATAAAGCTTCTGCATGAACCTTAAGCCTTCATACATTAATATATCATATTTTGTCGTTTTTAAGCCAAGCTGCTCATGGGGCGGAAGCTCCATATCCTCAAGCTGTTTTCCATTAATCCATTCCCTGCCAATTTGTTTTAGCCGTCCTCTTAGGCTTTTCTTTGCATTTACATGAGCAGATATGGTTAAAAAAGTTATAATCAGATTGTCTAATATTATTGCCCATGCTATCCCCCTAAAAAAGTTATAAACATTATCTTCATATAAATCAACCTGTGCCGAACCGCCAAAAAATATAGGGGCAAATATAAATATGGACATAGCCCACATAACCGCAAGCTGCATAACGGAAATCATTATATCTTCTTTATCCGTAAAATTAGTCTTTATTGTTCGGTACTGAGAAATAGGGGTGAATTTTCTTATTGTAAATTTTATCTTTCCGTTGACGTCAGAAATATCAAAAAACAGCGTTCTGAAATACTTGAATTTAAATCCGTTTATCATTGTCACAAACAGTCCAATCAACGCACCAATAAAACTTGCAAGATATATACCTATAACAATACCAAAGCCGCATGCAAGTCCCAAATATCCGATTCCATGTCCCTGATATCCTCTTATAAGTCCCATCTGTAATTCCTCCATAAAATCGTTTGATTCCGTAATCATCCTTTGTATTTTTTGTTCTAATTATTACTGCTTCAACCCAATTTTACACAAGAAAAAAGGGCTGTCGCACGAAGAATATTTATCATTATACCATAAATGCCCTTAATGCGACAGCTCCTTTATATTCTAGTTGCTCCTTGCAACTCTCATTCTCTTAGATACCACAACTGCTATCATGAAAAATGCCAGTGCGAACAAAAGCTCGATTCCTAAGCCTCCTGCTATGTCGCCTATACTTTCACCTCCGAATATTTTATCGTTCGTATTAATATACCAATATGTAGGCATAAATTTTGCAACTGCAAGCATTCCCTCGCTAAACATGCTGACAGGTACAAATACACCTCCCAAAAAGCTCATTGCAAGACCTACGATGTTTGCTATAACGTTTTTTGTATCGTTTGATACCCCAAAGTTCCCCACTATGGTTGCCATTGCTGTTGAGGTAACGATAAAGGCAAGACAATTTAATGCAACCTTAAAAAGCTTATCCTTAAACTGCCCATATCCCATAAGACATGCCATGGCAATAAACACGAGCCATACAAAAAGACTTATTATCACTGCTCCCAGAATAATCTGCATATTTTTACTTCTGAGTGTTACAGTTGAAACATTCAATCTGTCATTTACGTCCTTCTTATTGAAAGCAACGATTACAGGCGTAATTATGAAAAACATAATGCTGATTATTACATAGGGTACATATGAAAAGTAGTAATATATTGCGGGTTTCTTTGCACTTCCCGTGGAAAGCCTGACAAGCCCTTCACTGTCCAATGCCTTTATGGTAAGGGCATACGCATCATCAAAGGAATACCCTGCCGTAAGAAGCGCCCTCATATTAGTTTCGTACATGGAAATCTGGTTATCGACGTAAATTCCCACACTTGTACCGGGACGTTTAACGTTGGTAAGCTGCCCCGTAGTCTCATATCCCTTCTCAATATACAGTACATAATCTATTTTTTGATAATAAAGATAATCCTGTATCTGTTCATCCGTATATTCCTCATATATTACATCATGTATTCCCGACAGATAATCTGCAAGCTTACCGGAAGCCTCACTCTTATCATTATCAACAATGACAAGGGTGCATGAGCTTGCAGTGTAGGAGCCTGCATCCTCACTCTGGGAGTTTCCCATCATAACGCATAAAGCCAAAAATATGCCAATATATATCAGGGTGGATGGAAGCTGTTTTTTTACTATTTTAAAAAACGTATTAAATACTTGCATATCTTTTTCTCCTTCCCACCAATGCTCCTCCGATAACACAAAGGGCTGATATTATTAAAAGAGTGGCTAAGTTTCTAAAATACCTGTCATAGGTGTCATAGATCTCAAGTGAATAAAAGGAATCCGCTATAAGTGCCGTTGGATTGATTTTATTTATGACAGGACATTTTTCCTCAACTACCATTCTCATATTCCCAACCATAAGACCGCTTAAAAATGCCGTTCCCACAACGATTGTAGTTCCGATAACTTCCTTTACACCTCTTGACAGTCTTCCAATGCTGCCTATGAAAAATCCAAGACATGTTCCCGTCAGGCACCCACATAATATCATCAGTCCTGTGTATCCTGACTGACTCCCAAAATCAACCCCAATGATTATGAGATAGAGAAGTCCCAAAAGTGCACATATCGCCTGCGTAATTACTGTTGCAAGAAGCCCTGAGACAGTCTGTGTAAAGGATACTGCTCCCGATATACATTTTCTTGCGCCTATATTGCTTAAGTTTGCCTGATTGCCTACCGCAAACGCAACACCTGCATTTACCGACATAAGGCATGCCATGGCAATAAGATTATAAAAATATTGAATATAAAAATCTCCGTTTCCGTCCGACATTTTCTTCTCAGTATTTTTATTTTCGCCCATCAAGAGCATTGACATGGCATCCGGTATTTTCTCGGGTGCCGTCTGTGATAAATCGGCAACAACGGTTACAGCCTGATGGTACCGTCCCGTTATTGATGTTAAAATGCTTTCCTTTACACCCTCATTTTTGACAATAAGCTTAAGCTCTCCCTGCTCGGAGTAAAATATTCCTTTTATTTCCCCATCATCAAGCAGTTTCTCAGCTTCCTCCATTCCTGACGGCTCTACAACGTCAAGTAGCCGTTCTTCCCCATCAAGGCTTATATTTGCAGCAATATCATCAAAATTTTGTTTTACGCTCTCATCATCAATAACAACCGCTACCTTTATGGAATGAAGCATTTCATCCTTCTCATATATGTTCCCAAAGGTTGCATAAAACAGTGTTCCCAAGGCTATGATAAAGACAACACTCCACATCATCTGCGTTTTGTTATGAATTATTATTTTTATGGTGTATTTAAAATTGTGTATAAATGTTTTCATTTATGCCTCCTTATCCCTTAACTCTTTTCCCGTTATCTCAAGAAAAACATCATTTAAGGTCGGCAGCTCCGAATATACCCTGCCACACGGTAAATCCCTTTCATTTATATAATCAAGCACCCTTATAAGGTTATGCTTTCCTCCGCTGCACTTTATCGTAAGCTTATCCCCCTCGGTATTAACCTCATAAACATGGTTGAGTGCCTGAATATTTTTCTTATCCTCACTGCTTATGTCTATTGCTTCTATTACTATGGTTTCCGTGTTTTTTATCATTTTCTTAAGCTCGTCCTTCGTACCGAGTGCAATATTTTTCCCCTTATCCATAATTGCAATTCTTGTACAAATCTGTTCAACCTCCTCCATGTAATGTGAGGTGTAAATAATTGTTGCCCCGCGCCGATTAAGTTCCACAATTCCTTCCAGTATTTTGTTACGGCTCTGGGGGTCAACTGCAACAGTGGGTTCATCTAAGAAAATAAGCTTTGGCTTGTGGGCGATTCCGCAGGCAATGTTAAGCCTTCTAAGCAGTCCTCCTGACAGCTTCTTTGGATAAAATTTTTTAAAGTCCTGTAAATCAACAAAATCCAAGGCTTCATCAACATATTTTTTTCTTGTCGCCTTATCCTTTATATATAATCCGCAGAAATAATCTATATTTTCGTAAACGGTAAGCTCATCATATACGGCAACATTTTGCATTACCACACCTATATTTCTTTTTGCCTCAATATTGTCAGGGGTCATCTTCCCTCCAAAAACCTCAACTGAGCCCTTATCGTATGTAAGAAGGGCAAGTATACAGTTCATTGTTGTTGTTTTTCCTGAGCCGTTGGGACCTAAAAGCCCGAATATTTCCCCTTCCTTTATCTCAAGGTTAAAATGGTCTAAGGCAAGTGTTTCCTTGTACCTCTTTACCAGATTTTCTATTTTGACAACTGTATTTTCCATATATGCCTCCTTATGATTCTTGCATTTAACGCTTTGTTCTGTGTCTTAATTATACTTTATTTTTACATATAATTATCTTATATG
>CAMWGV010000044.1 GCA_947173945.1 uncultured Lachnospiraceae bacterium | reverse complement strand
GTATGGTGGGTATGGCGCAGTTGGCTAGCGCGCCAGATTGTGGCTCTGGAGGCCGAGGGTTCGAATCCCTCTATCCACCCTAAGTAGCTTTTAGGGCTTTGTTTGGAATATGGAGTTATATTATTGGGCTATCGCCAAGCGGTAAGGCACAGGACTTTGACTCCTGCACTCGTTGGTTCGAATCCAACTAGCCCAGCTATTTACTACCTGACATTTTTGTTAAGGTAACAAAACAAATTTATTATATGGGCCACTAGCTCAGTCGGTAGAGCACTTGACTTTTAATCAAGTTGTCGGGGGTTCGATTCCCCCGTGGCTCACTTTTTTTATTTATAGGAAGCTATGTTTCCTGATTAACAAGCTCTGTTTTAAGCGGATATGGCGGAATTGGCAGACGCGCTAGATTTAGGTTCTAGTGTCAACAGACGTGCAGGTTCAACTCCTGTTATCCGCACTATGAAAAAAATACCCGAGCCATAAATGTTCGGCTTTGTGATTCCCTGCTTCAATACGATGAGGTGGGGTTTTGTGTTATAATATGCACTGATGAGAGAATCAACGAAGTTGGTGTCATTTTGGAATGGTTATCGAAAGGAATATTTTAATTATGATGAAAACCATATTGATTATTGAGGACGACCAAAATATAAGCGACATGCTGAAAAAGCTGCTTGGAAATAATGGCTATAATACACGTCAGGCATTTTCGGGGACAGAAGGATTATTAGTGCATGATGAGACAGTGGATTTAATTCTTATGGATTTGATGCTGCCGGGAAAAAACGGAGAGGAAATAATTAAAGACTTAAAAGAAAAAAACAATGTGCCGGTTATCGTTATGAGTGCAATCAGTGATGTGGATAAAAAGGTTGATTTATTTAGCTTAGGCGCGATTGACTATGTGACAAAGCCGTTTCACAATGATGAGCTGCTGGCAAGAATTAAGGTACATCTGAAAGGTAAGGATGAAAATACAGCGGTAATGCTATCATATAAGGACATAGAAATAAATACAAAGGATTTTACTGTTCTGTGCAATCATAAAGAGCTTATCCTTACAAAAAATGAATTTGAGCTTTTAAAGGCCCTAATGGAGCGTCCTGCACAGGTATTTACAAGAAGCATGCTCTTTGACCTTGTGTGGGGAGACGAAGATTCGGCTGATGATAATACATTAAATGTCCATATCAGTAAAATAAGAAATAAGCTGAAGCAGTGTAATCCGTCGGAGGAATATATTGAAACTGTGTGGAGTATCGGATATCGTATGTCAAAATAAAATTTAATACAAATTTAAGAATTGTGTTAAGGGTTTCTTAACACTCTTTTTTTATTATTAGATATATAGTTAGACGATTGCGAAACTCCTTATTTTGATAAACTAGTTGTACAATATAGACAATATCACACGCAAGGCACTTTGAAGCCGCCGGTACTTAGCGAGGTATTGTCGAGCTTAGTACCGTTGCGAGCGACAAGTAGCGAAAGCGTGCCTGCGTTGATTTATCTATATTGTACAACGGACGTTTGCAAAACTTAAGTTTCGCAATTGCCTATATCAGCAGATATATAATCATTGAGAGGAGGACACTATGAAAGAAATAGTTTTAAAAACAAATGGTTTGACGAAAAGGTATAAAGATTTTACTGCATTGGATCATGTAGACATTACGGTTGAAAAAGGAGATATTTATGGGCTTATCGGAAGAAATGGGGCAGGTAAAACAACCCTTATGAAGCTTATCACAACATTGACGAACAAATCGGATGGTGAGTTTGAGTTATTTAATACAGGGGACAGTAATCTTACAGAGACGAAAAGGAGAATTGGCTGTCTGATTGAAAATTCGGCTTTTTTTCCAAATATGAGTGCCTATAGTAATTTAAAATATTATGCGATTCAAAAAGGAATTGTAAATTTGAATCAAATTGACGAAGCACTTGAGCTTGTGGACTTAGCGGATTGTAAGAAGAAAAAGTTCAAAAATTTCTCACTGGGAATGAAGCAGAGGCTTGGAATTGCACTTGCACTTATGGATAATCCGGACTTTATAATTTTGGATGAACCTATCAATGGATTGGATCCAATCGGTATCAGCCAGTTAAGAGACACATTTAAAATGTTAAATGAGAAGAAAGGAATCACAATTCTTATATCAAGTCATATTTTATCTGAGCTTTATACGGTTGCCACAAAGTTTTGTATTTTGGAAAAAGGCAGGGTTGTAAAGGAGCTTACAAAGGAGGAGCTTGACGTAGAGTGCAGCAGATGTATTTCAATCAAAACTGATGATGTAAAAAATGCTGCAGTTGTTCTGGAGAAAGAGCTTAAGACGACGAATTATACGGTAGTGGATAACAGGGAAATCCGGCTTTATGATTATCTGGACAATGCTGGTAAGGTAAATAAAACACTTGCAAAAAATGATATAAATGTGATGAGTATTGCAGAGACAGGAATATCCCTTGAGGATTATTTTAAGACTGTAATTGAGGAGGTAAGATAATATGTTTAATATAATAAAGTCAGATTTATATAGGATATTGAGAGGCAAGGCAATATATATAGCGTTTTTAGTAATGGTAGTAATGAGTGGACTCAGCATGTATGAACTGTCGCCGGGTTACCTAGGAGCCAGCTCTGCAGGACTTGAACAAATAAATGAAGATGCTCTGGAGGACGTGTATAGACTGGGTGGTGAACTCTCCTTATCAGAGATAAGAAAAATATATGAGAAGCATCCATATGAGTTTGATAAGGAGTTTCTTGCAGCAAATGCAAATTTATATTATATTTTTATTGTCATGGTTGCAATTATAATAGCGGCTGATTTTTCAAAGAGAACTATAAAGAATACGGTATCATCAGCAGTAAGCAGAAAAAAATATTATTATTCAAAGCTTATATGCTGTATTCTAATTTGTAGCATATTTGTATTGATTAATAATTATGGGACATATTTTGTCAATAAGCTGGTAAATGGTGAAAACTTCAGCTCCAGCTTAGGAACAATCACCAGAGTGACATTATATCAGCTTCCGATTATGTATGGTATAATCAGTTTGCTGGTTTGCGTCAGTGTTGTGGTGAAAAAGGGGTCGGCATTTAATGCAATTTCCATCCCTTTGCTTATGGCATTCCAGCTTCTTATTACGCTCTTTTTGCGTGTGCTTAAGATGAAAGCTACCATATTGAATTATGAATATCAGACAGCACTGGGTAAGCTTGCAAGAAATCCGGAAAATGATTATATTGTTAAATGTGTGTTACTCGGAATATTTTACATTGTCATATTTAATATAATAGGATATTATTCCTTTAAAAGGGCGGAGATAAAGTAAGAACAAAGTGAGGGACGAAATATGCAGGTTGCTGTAATTATTTTAAGCATCGTTGTAATTATACTTTTTTGCTACATTTTCTTTCTTAAAAGGGAGCTTGTCCGGGTTGTAAAAAATATAAGGCATATCAAGGACAGCAACAGCAATAATCTTGTCCATTCAGAGCTGACAATAAGAGAGCTGGATCAGTTAATTAATGAAATTAATACTGTTATCAGTGAGACAAAGCAAGCAAAATCGGACTATAAAAATAAATATGAACAATTAAAGAAGATGATAACCAATATGTCTCATGACCTCAGAACTCCACTTACATCTGCACTTGGGTATATTGATATTATGTTAACTTCTTGCGGGATGGATGAGGAACACAGCAAGGATTTGGAGATAGTAAAGGAGCGGCTGGAACGGCTGGAGGAGCTTATAAATTCATTTTTCGAATTGTCAAAGGCTGAGTCCTCAAATGTTCCTTTAGAAATGGAGCCTATTAATCTGATAGGCGTTCTGGAGGAGAGTATTGCCCATTATTATGATGACTTCAGTAAGGATAACAGGGAAATTGTTTTTGACGTACCTACCCAAAAGCAGACAATGATGTCAAACAGGGAGATGCTGCTTCGGGTTTTTGATAATCTGATTGCAAATGCATATAAGCATAGTGAGGGAAATCTTGAAATTACATTAAAAAATGAAGAAAATTTAAAGATTGTATTTACAAATAAACTAATATGTTCTAAGCTTGACATGGACCATATTTTTGATGAATTCTATACATATGATATATCAAGGCAAAAGGGCAATACAGGTCTTGGACTTGCTATTGTAAAACAGTTTGTTATGCGTCTTGACGGAAATGTATATGCGAAAATGAAAAGGGACGATTTGAATATTGTTGTAGAATTTACCAGACAAAAGGAAAGGACATGAGAAAATGAGTATTAGAATTGGTATTATGGGTTATGGAAATCTGGGAAAAGGAATTGAATGTGCCATAAAGCAAAATGACGACCTGGAGCTTGTGGCAGTATTTACAAGACGTGCACCTGAGACAGTGTCAATCCTCACAAAAGGTGTTCCTGTTTATTCTGCTGATGAGGCAGTGGCTCACAAGGATGAAATTGATGTGCTTATTCTTTGCGGAGGCAGTGCAACTGATTTGCCAAAGCAGACGAAGGAGTATGCAAAATATTTTAATGTTATTGACAGCTTTGATACACATGCAAATATACCTGAGCATTTTGCAAACGTGGATGAGGCGGCAAAAAAATCAGGAAAGATTGGAATCATTTCCGTTGGATGGGATCCGGGAATGTTTTCATTAAACAGATTGTATGCAAATGCCATTCTTCCGAATGGAAACGATTATACATTCTGGGGAAAGGGTGTAAGTCAGGGACATTCAGATGCTATAAGACGTGTTCCGGGTGTTCTAGATGGAAAGCAGTATACAATTCCTGTTCCGGAAGCACTTGATGAGGTGAGGAGCGGTTCAAATCCGGAGCTTACAACCAGACAGAAGCACACAAGAGAATGTTTTGTTGTTGCCGAGGAGGGAGCTGACAAGGCAAGAATTGAGTCTGATATAAAGAATATGCCAAATTATTTTGCGGATTATGATACAACGGTTCACTTTATTACGGAGGAGGAGCTAAAGAAGAATCACAGCGGCATTCCACATGGCGGTTTTGTAATAAGAAGCGGTAAGACAGGATGGAACGAAGAAAATTCGCATGTAATTGAGTACAGCATCAAGCTGGATTCAAATCCGGAGTTTACTGCGTCAGTTATCGTTGCATATGCAAGAGCAGCGTACAGGCTTAGCAGCGAGGGTGTGACAGGCTGTAAAACGGCATTTGATATTGCACCTGCATATTTATCACCATCCAGCACAGAGGAGCTTATAAAGCATTTGCTGTAGAATAAAGAGCATCAGATTGTAAAATCGGAGCAGAATTAAAGAGGATAGCTTTTCAAAAAGTATCCTCTTTAATTTTGTCACGGGTTTTAACTATCAAGCTCATTAAATTCTTCTTCGTCCAGAAGCTCATCAAAGGCATCTGCGGCTGCCTCATATTCTTCGTCGTCCTCTATTTGTATGAGTTCAATATCATCACCATCAAGCTCCTTAAAACGGTATAGAAATACCTCGTCCTCTGCAAAGCCTTCAACAGGCTTGTTTGGAAGAAGTGCAATATAGTCCTTGTCTTTCACAGGAAATATTGCAATAACATCACACTCAAGCTCAGTGCCATCCTCAAGTGTCATAGATACAGTTGGCTCGTCAAATTCTTCATTATTTTTGTTTTCCATTACATAAACCGCCCCTTCAATATTAATAATAGTCATTACAGAATATTTGGATATTTACTTTCCATAAAATGTAAATAGGTGTATAATTTCAGTTTAAGTGATGTTACATATAATGTCAACTTAATGAGGTAAATATTTATTGGCATAACGGAGATTATTGGCATGAAAGAATTGATGAAATATTTTAAAAATTATAGGATGAAAGCGGTGCTTGCACCACTTTTTAAGATGCTTGAGGCGAGTTTCGAACTGTTGGTTCCTCTTGTAATGGCAAATATTATTGATATTGGTATAAAAAATAGTGATAGGCCATACATTTACAAAATGGCTTTCCTGATGATTGGGCTTGGTATAATCGGTCTCGTTTGCTCGATTACAGCCCAGTATTTTTCTGCCAAAACTGCCATGGGCTTTGGAAAAGAGCTGAGGAGAGATTTATTTAAGCATATAGAAACACTGTCATACACAGAAATTGATGATATTGGCTCGTCAACGCTTATTACAAGAATGACAAGTGATGTAAATCAAATCCAGACGGGAGTAAATATGTTCCTGCGGCTGTTTATGCGTTCTCCGTTTATCGTATTCGGGGCCACAATTATGGCATTTACGGTTGACTCACAGGTTGCAAAGGTATTTTTAATTACCCTGCCTGTACTTATAGTAATCGTGTTTGGAATCATGATGATTACCATCCCTTTGTATAGAAAGGTTCAGTCAAGGCTCGATCATGTTCTTTTATCCACGAGAGAAAATCTGTCAGGTGTGAGGGTTATTCGGGCATTTAATCAGGAGGAAAATGAAAAGACACTTTTTTGTGAGCGCACAAAGGGACTTACAAAGGAGCAGATTTTCGTTGGAAAGATTTCCTCATTTTTAAATCCGTTGACGTATGCGGTTATCAACTTATCCATTGTTGCTATTATATGGAAGGGTGCGGGTCGTGTTTCCGATGGATTTATTTTGCAGGGGTCTGTTTATGCTCTTGTAAATTATATGTCACAGATACTTGTAGAGCTTGTGAAGCTGGCAAATCTCATTATTACAGAGACGAAGGCGGTGGCAAGTGCAAACCGTGTCAGTCAGGTGCTTCTTACAGAAAGCTCACAGCACTATATGGACAAGCCGGTCGGGAAAAAGGATGGTAACAGCGAATTTAAGGTTCAGTTTGTAAATGCAGGACTGACATATAAGGGAGCAAAAGCATCCTCGATTGAGGGAGTCAACCTTGATGTGAAAAAGGGAGATACAATCGGAATTATAGGGGGTACCGGTTCCGGTAAAAGTACATTTGTAAATCTCATACCAAGATTTTATGATTGTACTGAGGGAAAAGTTCTCATAGACGGAGTGGATGTAAAGGAATATCCAAAGGAAGAGCTTATTGATAAAATAGGAATTGTTCCGCAGAAGGCAGTGCTGTTTTCAGGAACAATTGAGGATAATATGAAATGGGGCAAGGCTGACGCAAGTGCGGAAGAAATAAATATGGCACTTGATATAGCTCAGGCAAAGGATTTTGTAGAAGAAAAAGAGGGCGGAATAAAATTCATGCTTAATCAGGGGGCAAAAAATCTTTCGGGAGGACAAAAACAGCGTCTTACTATAGCAAGAGCACTGGTCAAGAAACCGGAAATACTGATACTGGATGACAGCTCGTCCGCACTCGATTATGCGACGGATGCAGCACTTCGTATGTCTATTAAAGAAAAAACGGACAATATGACAGTATTTATTGTTTCCCAAAGATCATCTTCGATTATGTATGCTGATAAGATTGTGGTACTTGATGATGGATGTGTCGTAGGTATGGGTACTCATGATGAACTGCTTAAATCATGTGAGGTATATCAGGAAATCTGTTCTTCTCAGAATAAGGCTAAGGATGAGGCTCACAATGAAAAATCAGTGAATACCACTGTGGAAGGTGGGGTGATGGCATAATGGCTGGAAATAAAAAGGGTGACAGCAAGGCAAAGTATGGTAATAAGGCTGTTATAGGAAGAATACTTAAGCATATAAAGAAGTATGGTTTTCTCGTTGGATTGTCATTTATATGTGCGGCAATATCGGTGGCGGCAACATTGTATGCACCTATATTAACGGGTAATGCAATAGACCTTATAATCGGACCGGGCGATGTTGATTTTGACGGTATAAAAGCAATTATTAAAACATTTATTATCGTAATTGTAATCACAGTTGTAGCACAGTGGCTTATGAACATTATAAATAATCATATTACCTATAATGTGGTCAGGGATGTGAGGGATGAGGCGTTCTGTCATTTGCAGAATCTCCCGCTTTCATATATTGATTCACATAAACATGGAGATATTGTGAGCAGAATAGTTGCTGACATTGATCAGTTTGCAGATGGGCTGCTTATGGGATTTACGCAGCTTTTTACAGGTGTTGTGACGATAGCCGGAACGCTTATATTTATGATGCTTATAAATGTACCGATTGCTCTTGTTGTTGTAGTCCTGACGCCGGTTTCCCTTTTTGTGGCAGCATTTATTGCAAAGAGAACCTACCGGTTATTTAGGGACCAATCGGAGACAAGAGGAGAAATGACTTCACTTATTGATGAAATGGTGGGGCAGCAGAAAATTGTACAGGCGTTTGGCTATGAGGATGATGCACTTGAACGTTTTGAGGTTATAAATGACAGACTTGAAAAAGATAGTATGAATGCGACGTTTTATTCATCCTTAACAAATCCGTCTACGAGATTTGTAAACAGTCTTGTGTATACTGCGGTAGGTATTATCGGTGCATTGACCGCAATAACAGGCAGACTTTCCATCGGTCAGCTCACTTGTTTTTTGAGCTATGCGAACCAGTACACGAAGCCATTTAACGAGATATCAAATGTAATAACTGAGCTTCAGAATGCCATTGCGTGTGCGGCAAGAGTTTTTGAGCTTATAGACGAAAAATGCGAAATACCGGATGATACAGATGCAGTTGTAATAGCAAATCCGTCAGGCGCAATCAAAATAGAAAATGTTGCGTTTTCATATGTACCTGACAAGGAGCTGATTACAGATTTAAGCCTTGACGTAAAGCCGGGCATGCGGGTTGCAATCGTCGGACCGACAGGATGTGGAAAAAGTACGCTTATCAATCTACTTATGAGATTTTATGACGTGGACAGTGGAAAAATAGATGTGGATGGAACGAACATTAAGCATATAACAAGGCAGTCGTTGCGTGACGGATATGGTATGGTTCTGCAGGAAACATGGTTGAAATCGGGAACCATAAAGGAAAATATAGCTTATGGAAAACCTGATGCAACGGATGAGGAGATTGTAGAGGCTGCTAAGAAGGCACATTCACATAGCTTTATCAAGAGGCTGCCAAAAGGCTATGATACGGTAATAACAGAGGATGGAGGAAATCTGTCACAAGGGCAGAAACAGTTGCTTTGTATCACAAGGGTTATGCTTCTTATGCCGCCAATGCTTATACTGGATGAGGCAACATCCTCAATTGATACTAGAACAGAAATAAGAATTCAAAAGGCATTTAACAAGATGATGGAGGGCAGGACAAGCTTTATAGTTGCCCACAGACTTTCCACGATACGGGAAGCAGATATTATTCTTGTAATGAAGGATGGAAATATAATTGAAAAGGGTTCACACAGGGAATTGCTTGCGATGAATGGATTTTATAGCAATTTGTATAATGCGCAGTTTGCCCATTAAGGGAATTAAGAAAAATAAAAAGGTGTATGGATTTAATATAATCCATGCACCTTTTTTGTGTCCGAAACGGACATTTAGAAGAAATAATATTTCATTCAGGACAAAATAACATGTGTCTAGGACAAAAACGGTAATTCGCCTCTTATGTATGTTAGACTCTTTTGACGTCATACATTGCGTTGATAAAGGAGTCTGAAAGAAGTACAAGGAGGAATTACGATGAATTACAAGAGAGTAGGCATTTGGCTTAAGGAGCATGATATTGTTTTGGAGAGGAGTTTTGTTGATTCATTCAGAGAATATGCTGTGGAGGTTAAAAAAACTATAATCTGAGACGCTTGGAGGATGCATATGTAATGCTTGGATGTAACAAAACGGATGTGTCACGTTGGGAAAATAATCCCTGTAGTACCCATGTGTCAGTTACGGATAAAAAGCGTAAGGTTGTAAAAAAAACAATGGATTTGCTCGAATTAGGAGAGAAAAAGGCGGAGCAGTTGATTAGCAGGGCAGGCTTGACTCTTGAAAAAGAGGGAAGCAGTATTAAGGATGCAATTGTCTCATATGATGGACATATTGGTGCATTTGCGGCTAAGAGCCAGATTAGTGAGAGGATGTTGCAATACTACAAAAATGGGAAAATACCAACAAAACAGGTCATACTCGCTATGGCAATTACATTGGAATATACAGTGGAGGAGATTCAATGGTTGCTGCGTAATAACGGTTTTTGTCTGTCTAAAAGTCTGCCAAATGATGTGGTTGTATTATGGGGCTTGCAGGAGCTTCCGAGAGATGGGTTATTTTTATACAGGATAAATGAAATACTGGAAGATTTAGAGCTTCCGATGCTTATGACAAAACAGTAAAGAGTTACACTTTATTTCGTTTATTTTATGTTCTGATTTGTAAAATTATAATACAGTCAGATGATTCATATGAAATCAAAACATAAAAGGAGCGTGAATATATGTCAGTTGTAAGAGACATTATTGCAAAGGCAGATTCTACACCGGGAATGACGGCGGAGATAAAGGAAACACTGAATTTGCTTTACGAATTATCAAAACAGAAGGCAGATAGCTTTGAAAATCAGATCATGACCTCACTGAGGACGGCAGGTACAGTTGAGAACCAGACCGTTCCAACTAAATTTAAAATAGGAAGTCATCAGGAAATCCGTGTAACTACACAGAACACACCTAACGGAGATATTATAAAAGGAATTGGTGGAGCCCTGAAAACTATATTGACGGGAACAAAGGATAACGTCATAGATGGGCTTACCGATTTAATTAATTCAAGCTTAACCGTAATTTTAGGTGCCGAAGAGGGTAAGGAGCGTATGGAACATTCCTATTACATAGCCACGGATGGTATGTCGATAGTCAGATTGGATCTGATGTGCTGGTCAAGACATATCTCGGCGGCAGGAATTAAAAAATACGCAGAAAAAAGTCTTGTGTGTACAGCAGTAAAATCCAGTGTGGATTTAGAAAAACTGGATTTTAACACCTTTTTAAGTGCTTATAATGCACAGCTTGTCAGGTGCAAGTTTAAGGATGAACAGTTGCTTGAAGAATTGCAGAACGCAAGGAAGATATACGATTATCTTTGCGGTAAAACAATGGACAAGGCAGTTAGGGCAAGCATAGGCATGGACTCTGCCAATAGAATTGAAAACAGTATTAAGCTTGACAAAATTAAGCCTGATAAAAACTTTAAGAACAGTATTCAGTCTGTTCAGACACAGGCTAAGGGTGCTTGGCCTAAATAATATTTTTATATAAAAATAATCATTCTGACTGTTATATAGGCGGGAGATTCATAAAAGCTTTGAGGGCTTGTGTGAATTTCCCGTTTATTTTCCCATACAAAATTGAGAAAATATTTTATTTATAAGGTCATCCTTGAGATCCTCACCAATTATCTTTCCAAGGCTTTCGTAGGCAGCCATAAGGTCTATTGTAAGGAAATCCTCGCTCATATTATTATCCATGGTCTCAATAACTGAAGAGAGGCTTGCAGCAGTTTCATATAGTAATGCTTTATGTCTCATATTTGTTATATAAAGCTGGTCATTATAATTTAAGTCGTCAGCAAAAAACATTTTTTTTATAAGTGCATGTAGCTTCTTTTTACCCGTGCCTCTTTTTGCTGATATTTCAAGAAAATCAGTTTTAATTTTAGATCTTATCAACATCTTATCCACAACTATGTCAAGGTCATTTTTGTTTATTAATGTAATGATTTTTTTCCCTTTTATGCATTTCATTATTTTGTAGTCATTTGCGTCTAATTCACTAGAACCATCAACTACAAACAAGATCAAATCAGCATCTGAAATATTGTCAATTGCCTTGTCAACACCAATGCGTTCCACGATGTCTTCCGTGTCCCGTATACCCGCTGTATCCACGATATTTAGTGTGATTCCGCCGATATTGACATACTCCTCAAGTGTATCTCTTGTCGTGCCTTCTACATTAGTAACGATAGCCCGCTCTGCACCTAAAAGCATGTTTAACACAGAAGACTTTCCAGCGTTAGGACGACCTAAGATAACAGTGCGTATACCCTCCTTGATAATACGTCCCGAATCGCTTGATTCTATAAGGTTGTTAACACTTATCAACATGTTATCAACAGTCGTTCGGAACATGGGCATAAAATCGTCCAGGCTGTAGTTTTCAGGGTCATCTAATGCAGCCTCTATATGTGCCATATTGAATAAAAGCTCAGTTCTCATTTGCGCAATTATATCTCTTAGTTCACCTGTAACCTGTTTGATTGATGCGGCAGCAGCCATATTATTTTTTGAGTGAATGAGGTCCATAACCGATTCCGCCTGGGACAGGTCAATTCGTCCGTTCAAAAATGCTCTCTTTGTGAATTCGCCCGGCTGTGCAGGCCGTGCTCCCAAGCGTATGATAAGGTCAAATATCTGTTTTAGAACCAATATGCCTCCATGACAATTAAGCTCTACAACATTTTCTGTCGTATAGGAGTGTGGTCCTTTCATAACGAGGCAGATAACTTCGTCATATAAGGTACCTTCATAAATGATGCGTCCAAGCGCGGCAGTGTAGGATATCATTTTGGAAGGCTTTCTTTTTTTTATGGATGGTTTAAAAATTTCGTCTGCTATGGAAAGAGCTTTATTTCCGCTAATTCTTATAATACCTATACCGGAACTGCCCATTCCTGTGGCAATCGCTGCTATTGTATCTGTCATAATCTGTCTCCTAACCTGAACAAAAAATAATCTAAACGGAGTATACCACAAATGTTTGCATTTGAATATCTGAATTACTATAAGTTTGGAGCAAGTTACCCCATGATTATCTAATTGCAAGTTACTGTGTTAGTATTCTTTCTTGTTGTAGATGTCAACAGTCAGTGGAAAGGATAAAGCGAAGACCAACAATGAGCATATAAGCAAAATAGCTGCTCCTAATAAAATGGTAGACACCCCGGGGGCTAAATAAAAATTAAGCAATGAAATAATTATCAACGCAATGCCACTCCCACAAAGCAGGCTGATAATTAAAAACACATCGCTTCTTTCTTCGCCGCCTAAATAGAATAAGGGAAAGAAAAAAGCTCCTGTAAAAAGGCTTATACTAATGCCCAATGCAAATATTGAAATAGTGTCAATGCCGTTATCAAAAGGGCAGCCGTGTAACACCCATGACAAACCTATACTCAATCCAGCAAAGATTGCACCAACAAGCAACCACATTAATTGGCTGATAAAATGACTTTTTATAATATCAGCCCTTTTTATTGGCAATGTCAATTTATATTTTCCCCATTTTGAAATATACTCTTTTTTTATGCTGGTAATTGCATTTATTGAAAAACCAATCATGCTTAACAGAACATAGCCAATAAGAAGCGGCTGGCTGATGACTGCAACAACAAAAAATCCCAGTATAAGCATAAAAAGTGAAAAAACCTTCGCATTAGAACATACTGCAAAAAAATTATTTTTAAGTAATCCTTTCATACATGTTCCCCCTTTACCAATAACAACATAATTTCATCAACAGAAACATGGTCTATAACAATGTTTTTGTATTTGCGCTGTGCTTCTTTCCCATTAGAAACTAAAACATCAATTTGAAAATCTCGTTTTCGATAGGCGATAATGTCACAAGGGTCTAATGCAATAAATTGACTTTCTTTGCAACGCATAACAGCATAATTATATACTAAATCGTTTTTAGATACAGTCATAATCAGCTTCCCATTATGAATAAATGTGATATAATCAGTAACTTTTTCTAAATCACTTGTGATATGAGAAGATAAAAGAATAGAATGACTTTCTTCCTGCATAAATTCAAGAAAAACGTCTAGCATTTCATCACGCATGATAGGGTCTAAGCCACTGGTTGCTTCGTCTAAAATGAGTAATTGTGGGTGATGTGACAAAGCAACCGCAGTAGCAAGTTTCATAGTCATTCCTCTGGAATAATCTTTAATTTTTTGTGTAATTGGTAAACGAAAGTCCTCTAAATATTTTTGGAATAAAGCCTTATCCCATTGTGCATAAATTCCTTCCATAACTTGTGATAGCTGTTTTGCCGTCCAAAAACCAGGAAAATTCTCTCCGTCATAAACTACACCGATTTTGTTTCGAATGTCTGTATCGCTGTCTAACATTTCTTTCCCAAATAATTTTATTGTTCCGCTATCCTTTTTGACCGTATTCAAAATACAGCCAATGGTTGTAGTTTTGCCTGCACCGTTTTCACCAACAAAGCCCAGAATAGCCCCGTATGGCAATGAAAAAGAGAGCTTATCCAATGTGAAATGTGATTTTGGAAATGTCTTAGAAATCTGCTGCAATTCTAAAATGTTATCCATATTATTCATCCTCCTGATAAAATAAAGTTAATAACTCTATCAATTTTTCAAGGGGAATATTGCTCATGCGCCCAATTTCAGCTGCAATCTGTAAATGTTCTTCTGCTATACGTTGCTGTTCCTCTTGATAAAATTCTTTATTTTGTGTTGATACAAAACTTCCTCTGCCAACTGTAGTTTCAATAAATCCGTCCCTTTGTAAATCTTCATAGGCTTTTTGAACTGTGATAACGCTTACATGGATTGATTTTGCCAAAGCCCGCATTGAAGGAATTGCGTCACCGGCTTGTAGTTCACCACTCATTATCATTGCCTTGATTTGTGATGTGATTTGTTCATAAATAGGTTTATTGGCATTATTACTGATAATGATTTCCAATTTTCACCACCTCTTCTTTCTGAGTGTACTTAATGTACAAGTACATTATAGTATATTTGTTTTTTTAGTCAACCCATTCGCTACGAATTATCAAAAATATGTGTGATAAATGCAATGATTTTTTGCGTTTACCCATTTAAATCCATTAATATAATTATAATTTCCTTTTTCTTGATTGTTTCAGAGTTAAGCTATATAATGTACAGGGTGAAAATCAGAAAGGTAAGATAGAGAATGAGTAGTACACATATTGAAGAGGATTACGACATTGTAGTTGTAGGGGCAGGACATGCTGGATGTGAGGCGGCACTTGCGGCAGCGAGAATGGGTTTTGAAACCATTTTATTTACAATAAGCATGGACAGTATCGCAATGATGCCATGTAATCCGAATATCGGTGGCAGCTCCAAGGGGCATCTTGTAAGGGAGATTGATGCTCTTGGCGGAGAAATGGGAAAAAACATCGACAAAACATATATACAGTCGAAAATGCTGAATGTTTCGAAAGGTCCGGCGGTTCATTCACTCCGTGCCCAGGCGGATAAGGTGGAATATACGAAGCAGATGAGGCTTACATTGCAGAATACGGAAAAGCTGACATTGAGACAGGCTGAGGTTACAGAGCTCTTATATGAGGATAAAGAGGATAAAAAGTATATTTGCGGCGTGAAAACATTTTCCGGTGCAGTATATCACTGCAAGGCGGTGATACTTGCAACGGGAACATACTTAAAGGCAAGGTGTATTTATGGAGACGTGGTAAATCATACAGGTCCGAATGGTCTTATGGCGGCTAATGGGTTGTCTGACTCCATGTCAGATGCAGGAATTACTCTAAGAAGGTTTAAGACGGGAACACCTGCAAGGTTGGATAAGAAGACGATTGATTTTTCAAAAATGGAGGAGCAAAAGGGAGATGAGCATATAGTTCCATTTTCCTTTACAAACAAAGCTTCTGATATCGAGCGTGAGCAGATATCCTGCTGGCTGACCTACACGAATAAAGAGACACATAAAATAATTAAGGATAATATAGACCGCTCACCGCTTTTTTCCGGCTTTATTGAGGGTACGGGACCAAGATACTGTCCATCCATTGAGGATAAGGTTATGAAATTTCCGGATAAGGACAGGCATCAGCTTTTTATTGAACCGGAGGGTGAATTTACAAATGAAATGTATATGGGAGGCATGTCGTCCTCCTTACCAGAGGATGTGCAGTATGCGATGATAAGGACTGTAGCAGGGCTGGAAAACGTGAAAATAATCAGAAATGCATATGCGATTGAGTATGACTGCATTAATGCCATAAATCTGAACAACAATCTGGAATTTAAAGATATAGACGGACTTTTTGCGGCAGGCCAGATAAACGGAAGCTCAGGCTATGAGGAGGCAGCAGCCCAGGGACTTATGGCAGGTATAAATGCAGCGAGAAAGCTTCAGGGAAGGGAGCCGGTATGTCTTGACCGCTCTCAGGCATATATTGGTGTTCTCATTGATGATCTTGTGACAAAGGAGACGCATGAGCCATATAGAATGATGACATCAAGGGCTGAGTACAGATTACTGCTCAGGCAGGATAATGCAGATTTGAGACTTACGGATATAGGCTACGAAATAGGGCTTATTGACGATGAAAGATATAAGGATTTTACAACCAAAAGAAGGCTTATAAATGAAGAAATTGAGCGTGTAAATTCGATGATGATAGGTGCAGGCAGCAGTACGCAGGAATTTCTGGAAAGCCATAACAGTGCACCTCTTAAAACAGCAGCTTCACTTGGAGAGCTCATACGGAGGCCTGAGCTTAGCTATGAGCTTGTAAAGGAGCTTGATAAGGATAGGGACGAGCATTTGCTTGACAGTGACATTATAAATCAAATTAATATTGCAATCAAATATGAGGGTTATATTACGAGACAGAAACAGCAGGTAGAACAGTTTAAAAAGCTGGAGAGAAGAATGATTCCTGAGGATATAGATTATGAGGATGTATCGAATCTCAGAAAGGAAGCAAGACAGAAGCTCAGTGAGGTAAGACCGGTGTCAATCGGACAGGCATCCCGTATTTCAGGAGTATCACCGGCAGACGTTTCCGTTCTTTTAATATATCTTCACAGCAGATAGCTGACAAATAAAGGCGTCAGTGATATAATGTGAAAATGTGGCTGTTTTCCGCAAAAAGGATGGAAATCAGCATTTAAAACGAATAATCAGGGAGGTATTTTCAATGTTTCAGTTAAATAATTTTTATGATAATCAAAATATGACATGTATTGCACAGTTAGGTCAGTACAAGGTTTTTGAGCATGCCAGAGATTTATCGGTTTCTCCGCAGGGCGCTGAGATGGCATATTTTGCTTCTACAATGAATGTAAGAAAGAGACAGGTATTGGTTGAGTTAAACAACACAGGCTGTACCGTTCAGGCAGGAGCTATGCAGTGGATGCTTGGAAATGTACAGATGTCAAGTGGAATTAAGGGAGTAGGAAACTTTCTCGGAAAGATGGTTGGCGGAGCAGTTACCGGTGAATCTGCTGTTAAGCCTGAATATGGCGGACAGGGATTACTGATGCTTGAGCCTACATATAAGCATATTATTCTCCTTGATGTGGGAAGCTGGGGTGGCAGCATAGTACTTGATGATGGACTTTTCCTTGCAAGTGATATTACACTTCAGCATAAGGTTGTATCCAGAAAAAATCTTTCATCTGCAGTTTTAGGTGGAGAGGGTTTGTTTAACTTAAGCCTTAACGGTCAGGGTATTGCAGTATTGGAAAGTCCGGTTCCGCAGGCAGAGCTTATACAATTTAATTTGCAGAATGATGTTGTAAAAATTGATGGTAATATGGCAATAGCATGGTCATCATCACTGGAATTTACAGTTGAAAAATCTGGAAAGAGCCTTATTGGTTCTGCAGCATCAGGGGAAGGATTTGTAAATGTATATCGTGGTACAGGTACAATATTGATGGCACCTACTGCATAAAAGGAGGATAATAATGGTATATCAAAACTATTTAAACAGTGGAAATATAGTTATAAAAAGCAGTCTTGGCGGAATGCAGGTTTTGGAATATGTAAGGGATATGAGTGTCTCACCATTCACATCCAAAACGGAATATTACTGTGCCCAGATGAATGTCAATAAGAGACAATTGCTTCTTAATTTAAGCGGAAATGGTTATACTATTCAGGCAGGAGCCATGCAGTGGATGAGCGGAGACGTTCAGATGACAACAGGTGTGAAGGGTGTGGGAGATTTTCTGGGTAAGTTTGTTTCCTCAAAGGTCACGGGCGAAAGTACAATTAAGCCTGTGTATGTAGGTAACGGACAGCTTATGCTTGAACCGACATACAGACATATACTGCTTGTAGATGTTTCACAGTGGAACGGAGGGATTGTTCTTGATGACGGGCTTTTCCTCGCATGTGACAATTCAGTAGGGCAAAAGGTAGTTGCAAGAAGCAATGTATCATCTGCCGTACTTGGAGGGGAAGGCTTATTCAATCTTTCACTTCAGGGGGCTGGATATGCAGCACTTGAAAGTATCGTGCCAATGGAAGAGCTGATTGAGATAAACCTGCAAAATGATGTTATGAAGATTGACGGCAATATGGCAATCGCCTGGTCGGGAAGTCTTGAATTCACAGTTGAAAAATCAGGAAAGAGTCTTCTCGGTTCAGCAGTTTCCGGTGAGGGGCTTGTAAATGTTTACAGAGGAACAGGAAGAATCTGGTTGGCACCGGTTACCACTATGAGAGCGGGAGCAGGAAAAACGGATTTAACAGAGAATGCATCGCTGGGACGTACAGGCTCATTTGCAGGAAAACTTAGATAAACTTGCTGGAGCTATAGATTTAATCAATTAAACTTATGATTTAAAAAGAGGTAGGACATTATGAAGGTAACTAGAGATAACGTAAGAAATGTAGCTATAATTGCACACGTTGACCATGGGAAAACAACACTGGTTGATGAGCTGCTTAAGCAGAGTGGTGTTTTTCGTGAAAACCAGGAAGTTGCAGAGAGAGTTATGGACTCCAATGATATAGAGAGAGAAAGAGGCATAACAATCCTCTCAAAAAATACGGCTGTTACGTATGGAGATGTAAAAATAAATATTATAGACACTCCCGGACATGCGGATTTCGGCGGAGAGGTTGAGCGTGTATTAAAGATGGTTAACGGAGTTATACTTGTGGTGGATGCGTTTGAGGGAGCTATGCCACAGACAAAGTTCGTGCTAAAGAAAGCATTGGAGCTTGATTTAAATGTAATAGTCTGCATAAATAAGATTGACCGTCCT
The DNA here is from genome assembly GCA_947173945.1 of uncultured Lachnospiraceae bacterium. Taxonomy (GTDB): domain Bacteria; phylum Bacillota; class Clostridia; order Lachnospirales; family Lachnospiraceae; genus Coprococcus_C. The sequence goes on along the minus strand of CAMWGV010000044.1, from coordinate 4,999 downwards.
GAGGCAAGACCTGCTGAGGTAGAGGAGGAGGTGCTCGAGCTTCTTCTTGAGCTTGATGCAAATGAAAAACAATTGGATTGTCCATTTGTATATGCATCTGCAAAGGCTGGAGTTGCATCTTTTACAGCGGATGAGACGGGAACAGATATGAAGCCTCTTTTTGAGACAATTATAAATTACATTCCGGCACCTTGCGGTGATCCGGATCTTGGTACACAGGTTCTTATAAGCACAATCGATTACAACGAGTATGTAGGACGTATTGGTGTTGGAAAGGTAGATAACGGATGTCTGAAGCTCAATCAGGAAGCTGTTATCGTAAATGCACATGACCCGGATAAAAAAATCAAGGTCAAGATAGGAAAGCTTTATGAATTTGAGGGATTGAATAAGGTTGAGGTAGATGAGGCTTCCATCGGTTCGATTGTCGCTATTTCAGGTATATCAGATTTGCATATCGGAGATACGATATGCTCTCCGGAAGCGCCTGAAGCGATACCGTTCCAGAAAATATCAGAGCCGACAATAGCAATGCATTTTATGGTCAATGATTCTCCACTTGCAGGAAAGGAAGGAAAGTTTGTAACATCAAGACACATCAGGGACAGACTTTTCAGAGAGCTCAATACGGACGTTTCTCTACGGGTTGAGGAGACAGATACAACAGAAAGTTTTAAGGTATCCGGACGTGGAGAGCTTCATTTATCAGTGCTCATTGAAAATATGAGGAGAGAAGGATATGAATTTGCGGTAAGCAAGGCGGAGGTTATATATAAGGAGGACGAGAAGGGAAAGAAGCTTGAGCCTTTTGAAATAGCTGTTATTGATGTTCCGGATGAGTTTTCAGGTACGGTTATAAATATGCTGAATAACCGAAAGGGAGAGCTTCAGGGAATGGCACCTACAGGAAATGGTACAACAAGGCTGGAGTTTTCAATTCCGTCACGTGGACTCATAGGCTTCAGAGGTGATTTTCTGACGGCGACGAAGGGAAACGGAATCATTAATACTATCTTTGATGGATATGACATATATAAGGGTGACATGAGCTATAGAAGTCAGGGCTCACTGATAGCATATGAGTCAGGGGAATCTATAACATATGGACTGTTTAACGCACAGGAAAGAGGAACCTTATTTATCGGACCTGGCGAGCAGGTTTATGGTGGAATGGTAGTAGGACAGTGTGGAAAATCAGAGGATATAGAAGTAAATGTCTGCAAAAAGAAGCAGCTTACAAATACGAGAGCATCAGGTTCTGATGAGGCATTAAAGCTTACACCGCCAAAAATCTTAAGTCTTGAGCAGGCTCTTGATTTTATAGATACGGATGAGCTTTTGGAGATTACACCACAATCTATACGAATCAGAAAGAAAATACTTGACCCGACACAGCGTATGCGTGCCAAGAGGGCTATGCAGAGCCAGTAAGCAAGGTAAAGGCAGGGGGCAGATGAAATGGGCTACAAGGCTGTATTATTTGATTTAGATGGCACTTTATTAGATACATTAGATGACCTTACGGCAAGTGTTAATTATGCAATGGATCAGATGAACTGGCCTCTCAGAGACAAAAAAGAGGTGAGACGGTTCCTCGGAAACGGCATAAAGAGACTTATGGAGCTTTGCTCTCCAAGTGGGATAAGCCCGGAGGAGTTTGACAAGGCATTTAAGCTGTTTAAGAGCCATTATGATGAGCATAACCAGGATACGACAAAACCGTATGATGGTGTGATAGAGCTTATGGAAAAGCTGAAACAACATGATATAAAAATGGCGATTGTCTCAAATAAGGTTGCCAGTGCAGTTGCCATGCTTTGGGAAAAATATTTTGACGGGCTTGCACAGATTGCCATAGGAGATGAACCGGGACTTGACAGAAAGCCGGCACCTGACTCCTGTGAGCTTGCACTAAAAAGGCTGGGGATAGAAAAGGCGGATGCAGTTTATGTAGGCGATTCAGAGGTTGATATTGCCACAGCAAAAAATACGGGAGTAAATTGTATCACCGTTTTGTGGGGCTTTCGGGACAAAGATTTCCTTGAGGAACAGGGAGCTACATGCTTTGCCGAAACACCGGAGGACATATTTAAGGAGGTATGCAGATAATGCGAAATTTGACAATGCTTATGGATTATTATGAACTGACGATGTCCAATGGTTATTTTGTTCATGGGTTTAAGGACAAGGTTGTAGTGTTTGACATGTTTTACAGGAAAAATCCTGATGACGGCGGCTTTGTTGTGGCAGCAGGGCTTGAACAGCTTATTGAGTATATACAGAATATGAGGTTTACCGATGAGGATATCGATTATCTGAGGAGCAAGGGGGAATTTTCAGAAGACTTTCTGGAATACCTTGCAGATTTCAAATTCACAGGCAGCATAGATGCAGTTCCGGAGGGAACGATATGTTATCCAAATACTCCTATTGTGACGGTAACAGCACCTGTAATAGAGGCTCAGCTTATTGAGACCATGCTGCTTCTGACGATAAATTTCCAATCTTTAATTGCAACAAAGGCATCAAGAATATGCAGGGCAGCGAAGGACGCAGGCTCTATAGTAATGGAATTCGGAGCAAGAAGGGCACATGGAGGAGATGCTGCCATACTGGGAGCGAGGGCAGCATATATTGGCGGTGCAGATGCAACAGCAACGGTCATTGCAGATGAAATGTTTAAAATACCTGCGATAGGCACAATGGCACATAGCTGGATTCAGTTTTTTGATTCAGAGTATGATGCGTTTAAAGCGTATGCTGAGGTTTATCCGGACAACTGTGTTCTTCTCATAGATACCTATGACATATTAAAGAGTGGTGTCGAAAATGCGATAAGGGTTGCCCATGAGGTTCTTGAGCCTATGGGAAAAAGGCTTAAGGGTGTACGAATTGACAGCGGCGATCTGGCATACTTTTCAAAAAAGATTAGGAAAAAGCTTGATGCAGAGAACATGCAGGATTGTAAAATTGTTGTGTCAAACAGCATTGATGAATTTCTGATTAAATCGCTTCAAAAACAGGGTGCAAAAATTGACTCCTATGGAGTGGGTGAGCGTATGATTACGTCGAAGTCGGACCCTGTGTTTGGTGGTGTATACAAGCTTGCAGCAGTTCAAAATGACAAAGGGGAATTTGTGCCAAAGATTAAGATATCCGAGAATGTTGAGAAGATTACAAATCCGGGAAGAAAGAAGCTTTGGAGAATATACAGCAGGGAGACAGGATATGGACTTGCCGATTTGCTTACGCTTTACGATGAGGAGGTTGATGTTTCAAGGCCATATTCATACATTGACCCAATCAAGCCGTGGAAGAAAATGAAGTTTGAAAATGTTGACGTGAAAGAGCTTCATGTTCCTATATTCAGGGATGGTGAGCTTGTGTATAAAAAACCGTCACTTGAGGAGATAAAGAACTTTGTTTCATACCAGCTTGACAAGCTTGTGTGGGAGGAAGAGCAGAGATACGAAAATCCTCACACGCATTATGTAGATTTATCGAAAAAGCTTTATGAGGTTAAGGAGAGTATGCTGTCAAATGTGCAGTAGATTCTGAAAATAGAGGTAAAACATAATGAGCAAGTATAATTCTCTATGGGAATATGTGCAGAGTAGTGGAAATCAATCTTTTAAGCTGACATTTGAAGAAATACAAAATATTGCTGGGATACCAATAGACCACTCCTTTCTAAAATACAAGAAGGAACTTACAGAGTACGGCTATCAAGTTGGGAAAATATCTATGAAAGAGCAGACTGTTATTTTTAATAAGATTGATTAATGTACATTAAAGAAGAATAAAAATAGAAAAAGAGTAGTCATTAATTGCGGTGAGCTATGACTACTCAATTTTTTATTACAAATTACTTCAAATAGTTACGCATGGTTTTCAATGCATTCTTTTCTAGACGGCTTACCTGAGCCTGCGATATGGAAATTTCATCAGCGACTTCCGTTTGTGTTTTCCCTTCAAAAAAGCGAAGCTTTATTATACTGTACTCTCTGTCATCCAGCTTTTTCATGGCTTCTCTGAGTGAAATATTTTCAACCCAGTTTTCTTCTTTATTTTTCTTATCGCTAACCTGATCCATCAGATAAAGAACATCCTGCCCCTCCTGATATACAGGCTCATTTAGTGACATAGGCGTTGCGATGGCATCCATAGCTATAACAACGTGTTCCTTCGGAATGTCAATTTCATTTGCTATTTCCTCTATGGTAGGTTCTCTGTCGAATTTTTTCGTAAGCATTTCTCTTGCGTATATGGCCTTGTATGCCATATCCCTAAGAGAACGTGAAACTCTTATACTGTTGTTGTCTCTTAGATATCTTCTGCATTCTCCAATAATCATCGGCACTGCGTATGTCGAGAATTTAACATCAAGTGACCTGTCAAAATTATCAATAGCTTTAATAAGCCCTATGCATCCCACTTGAAATAAATCATCAGCACTTTCATTGTTATTACCCACAAATCTTTGTATAACACTGAGAACAAGCCTCAGATTTCCTCTTATGAATTGCTCTCTTGCCTCCATATCCCCTTGGTCTATCCGCTCAAATAAAGCTTCTTTTTCTTCGTTGCTCAATAAAGGAAGCTTTGATGTATTCACCCCACAGATAATTACTTTGTTAAGTGCCATCTTGTATTCCTCCTACAGTAATCTTGTTATTGTAAAGGATTTACATTTGAGGTATTTTCTATTCAATTTTAGGCATGGCATTTTTTACCTTAACGTTAAATTAATGTTAAAGTATTGTTACTATAAAGGTTGAGGGAAGAATTGTGTTTGCTAGCATAAGGAAATATTAAAGATATCAGTTAGGAAACACGTAAATATATAAAATTACACATATTAGAAAAACAAAAAAATACAAAGTTTTTTAATATCAATAACACAAACTTGAAAAAATAAAAGTTTGTGTTATTTTTATTTTAGAGGTGAAATATGTTAAAAAAGGTAATTCAACTTAAAAAACGTGATTTATATTTAGAC
>CAMWGV010000043.1 GCA_947173945.1 uncultured Lachnospiraceae bacterium | reverse complement strand
GTCTTGTCAGCCTCAGTTTTCTTGTCGTCTTCAGTTGAACCTGTGGTCTTATCATCCTCGGTTGTCTTGTCAGGATTATCCGGATTGTCCGGTGATGTTCCCGGTCCTACAGGAGCGGTTTCTCCAACATGATAATAATCTCCATCCAGATACTGTGTTGAGGAGTCTGTACAATTTCTGCGATATAAACCTGCGGCTGCCGCAACTAATGTTGCATTGTAATCAATTGCAACCTCATTACATGTATAATCACTTGCAGAGTCAGTATAAGAACCATTTTTCATAGGACCTCCTACAAGAGCACCTGTAAGTACATGTGCCTGCGGAGTTGTTCCTTTATCATCGCCTGTATATCCTGAAGCTGATCTGTGATGCGGGTATTTGGCACTTAACGAATTATATCCCACAACAAAGCATGTATTGAAGCCGTTATTTCCGAGAATACAGCTCATCTGTTTTTTGGCCCACTTCTCATATGTATTTGATTTATTTAATTCGTCATAAAGAAGACCAATATACTGCATTGACGTGTTATATCTTGCTGAACCCCAGTCAGCCAAGCATCTGTATCCATCCGCAAATGTTGTGCCGTCATTTATATTCATAACCGCATTTAACGGAGCTGAATTACCATTGTAATATGCAACTGCCGGGCCAACATTATCCCAACCAAGAGGCCAATATCCCTTCTGTGCGTTTTCATTTGAAGAAAGGTCATTAAACTTAGAAAGATATGTTGCATCATTCGTTACATCATAAAGCATAAGTGCTGCTAAGCAATAATCATCCTCCCATGCTGATGATGCATAAAATGTAGCTGCCGATTTATTTACAACTTTTTCATTTTTGTCTGCATACTCAAACAGCTTCTTTGCTGTATCCAGATATTTGTCTCCGCCAAAATTCTTATATTGCATAGCAAGAGCTGCGGCTGAAAGACACACAATATCCGTTGATGGATCACTTGCACTTGTAAAGAATATAGGTCTGTTAGCATTTCCTTGATTTTCAGGTGCACCCCAATATCCGTGGTCATAGCCACCACCACCTTGTCCAACCTGACAGCAAAATGCCTCAACACTCTTTCCGTCTGCTGAAAGCACGGTACATTTTACAAGGTAATCTGCAAAATATGTAGTTATATTCTGCAAATGGCCTTCCTGTCCTGCCATAGTGTAAGCCGCCTTGTCAGTGTCATAGCTCATACCTAACACAAATGCAGCATATGCCTGTGGAAGCCCGAATTTAACGTGGTCACCTGCATCATGGAAGCCACCGGTAAGGTCTACTTCCACTGTTGATCCATCACTTCTTGTATATGTAGTCTTATCACCTGTATGGCAGTCTCCACGCCAATCTACAAGGCTTGTTTCATTCACACCAGTACCACACATATTTGCATCATAAAAATACAATGAATACTGCAGTAACTTTGCATAGTTGCACTCTACATTTCCATAATCAATGTCTTCACTCCCGGAGCCGCTTCCTGAATAATCTCCGGTTGCATCAAAATAGATAGAATTAATACTGTAATTAACAGTACTTCCCTCTTCAAGATTTGTAAACTGAATTCCCAGCTTTCCAACCTTGCTTCCTGAGCCCCATTTTACCGATGCCATATCAAACGTAAGGTCAATGTTTTCGCTTGTACTAAGTGCCGTCCAGCTATTACCATCATTCCATCCGTAATCTACGTCATCCTGCAAAAATATAAGTGCTCCCGCAGTCTCATCTGAACAAGCATTAAATGCTGATACAGATAAATTCACATGAAGCTTTCCGACTCCCAATGTCTGAAGCTCTGATTTCTCGTCCATATCTGCCGGAAGATTAATCAGAACCGATGCTGATGGATTGCTGCTTCCATATGCCGTAGCTGTCTCAGATTTTCCCGACATACTCACATAGGATGACAAATCTATGTTGCCGCTTGCCAAAGCAATACCAGCAGGCATATTTATCATACTTATGGAAAGAGCTGCCGCAACAGCACCGGCAAAAAAGCGTTTCTTCCATCTCTTTGTAAAAAATTTTTTACTCAAAGCCTCCATTACCCCCCTTTTGAAATTTAAAAATTCTTACTACATTTCTTGTTACATCTTCTGCCCATTATTATAATTATTTTCATACTACCATAAATGACCAATTTTATCAATTGCCCAAGTCGTATACATCATAACTATTTTTATAGCTTTATTAATTTTGGATTCTTATCTGCTGACCTGTAATAAGAGGATAACTTACAAGCTCGCTGGCATCAAGCTGTTCATTATGCATTGATACTCCTGTTATCTGGCTGTTGTCATATGTCGTATAGTAATATATTCCATTGTCGACATCACAACACGAGCTGTAAACTGTCACTTCATACTTGTTATTTCCCATACAGACGCAGCCCCTCGGATGTGCCACTGCGTTTAAAATATGAAAAAACTGACTCAGCCCCTGAGTTCCTGTTTTATTGCAGACTGAATTCAACTTTACAAACGTTGCCCTTATAAAACGCGACATAGAAGAAAAATCCCCCGGCAGGCCTATTCCACCCATACCACGACTGTATGTTTTAAGGTCAATCTTATCAGAGAATACATTTACGGGAATTCCAGCCGTTACACTCATATAATTATTTAAATTAAACATCTGTACCTCAAATGGGGGACTGTTTGTCAGTATACCTATCGTATTATCAAATATCTTCAGTCCATCCTTCATTGCCTCAACCGTTATTGCACTGTTTCTATCTGCAATAATCCAATGAAGTGTCCCAAGGGGCAGCATGTCATTAAATACGTCATCCGTAATATTAATACAAGCAAGCAGCTTTTTTGCTTCCTCAACATTTTTACACTGTCCAATTATCCATGGTATTAATTCAAAAGTTGAAATGTTATCCTTGCCATCCTGATATGAGTTATAATGTGCATATTCAGGGAAATTCAACGATGCCATACTAAGTCCCATTTCATTCGTTGCATCATAGTACAGGGGATATCCATCCGTAACATATGCCATACCAATCATAGCATAATGATTTTTTATGGTATCTGTCCTGCGGAACACAAATGGGTAATTTCTCGGCGTTATTGTAACTGTCTCATTATAGGAATATTCCAAGTCAAGATTACGTCCAAAATAATGCACGTCTGTACTATAAGTTAATGCTGTACACATATTAAAACATCTCCTTCATAAATAAAATAATGGCATATGGCATCCATAAGCAATCATAGATACCATATGCCATTTATAACATAATTATGTATAATTTGATTCAATTTACATGGATGCTATAGCATCAAATTTATCTTTCAAATCATTTGCTATATCACCGACCATAGCAGCACTTGCAGCAATTTCTTCCGAACTTGCAGCCAATGTGCTTATACGCTGGTTTACTTCATCCACTATGTTCATAAGCTTTCTTGACTCATCATTCAATTTGTCCATAGCAGCAACAATCTCATCCTTGTTATGCTCGCTATCCTGAGCAGTATTTCTACTGGACTCACTCAGTCCCTTAATCTCAGATGCTACAACCGCAAAGCCCTTGCCTGCCTCACCTGCACGTGCTGCTTCTATTGAGGCATTCAACGAAAGCAAGTTTGTCTGTGAAGCAACAGATGTGATGTTCTCGTTATTCTCACCAAGCTGAACAAGCAGCTCATTAATTCTGTCAAAGGATGCCTTCATGTTTTCACAGAATGATACGACATCAGCCATAGCAGCACTTATGTTTCCGGTCTCCTCAGCATTGTTTGTGTTTCCGATTGACATTTCATTAATGGAAGCATTAAGAGTAGAAAACTTCTCATTCGTATCAGCAATCATATTAGAAATGCTTTCGTTCTTTTCCACAATCTTCTGGGTTTGAGCTTCCAACTCAACAGACATTTTCTCAAGCTCCAGCTTTTCCTGTTCAGCCAAATCCTTAACGTAATGGATACAACTGCTTTTATTGTTACAGCCGTTAAAAATAGCTGTTGCCATATCACGACACGTATCATAACCGCACGCACTGCAATTAATCTTTGTTTTTATTTCTGTCGTCTTGTTCATTTCATTGAAAATATCTGTAATCTGGGTACGGTCAGGCCTTTTTATTTTACATCCTGCCGACTTATCTGTGTATTTTCGTATGAAATCGTTAATGTTAAGATTTGCGAACTGACGGTTAAGATTTTTAAGTCTCTTCTCCGGCGTTGCTCCTCTCGCCCATGCACTCTTAGGATTTTTATCTTTACTTTCTTCCCTTATTTTTTGAAGCTCATACAAAATATCATCCGTTTTTGTCTTTTCTTCCTCAACGCCTGTACCATATATACATCCCTTTGCACAATTAAGCGCATCAACCATAAACGGAAGCGGTTTATTTTTAAGAACCCTTTCCTTGTAGTCTTCAAGGAAATGATATGCATGCTTTTCGCCCTCTATCTGACGGATAAACATATCCTCCCCACAGAACCAGTACACATTCTCCTTAAGACCACCTGGCATTGGATAAATGGAACCAAGTCCATACTCAATTTCATTCGCAGCTGGTTCCGCCATAATGTTTTTCTTTCTTGCATATTTAACAAGATGGTCAAAGGTTACATTATAGCTCACATAGCCATATGTATTAGGGTCACTTATCTCTGATTTTTTTGCTATACATGGACTTATAAATGCAAGCTTCTCAGTAAGATGCATATATTTTTTTGCATATACTGCAGCACACATCATAGGACTGTGTATCGGAACAAGCTTTGGAATCAGTTCTGGTATGTAATGCTCTATATAATTTACAATGGCAGGACACGGCTGTGATATACCGCCCATAAAATTGTGCTCTGTAATATACTTTATATATCCCCATGTAGTTATATCTGCACCAAAGCTTACGCTTATAATTCGATTGACACCAAGCTTCTTAAGCCCTCCCAAAATCCGTCTGTATTCATTTGGATAATTGGCAGCAAATGCAGGTGCCCACAATACTGAAATTCTCTCGCCCCTTGCAAGGTCATCAAAAAATTGTTCCGTATCATCCCTGAACTCTCTTGCCTCATGCTCACAGGAATCGAAACAAGCTCCACAACCTACACAATTATTTCCATCCACGTGAATTTTTTGTCCGCCGTCTGTTGCAACTGCCTTATTAGCGGTTATAACCGGACAGCTTGAAATACATTTGTTACAACCTATACAATTTTCGTTCGTAAAAACTAATCCATTCTGTATGTTCTCTGACATCCTACACCCCATTCTGCAATCTGTGAAACTAAATTTAACTTTTGTTTCGATGCATTGTTTTTTCAACTTATCTAAAGATAAAATTTGCTTATTTGACACTACAATCTGGTCATGAAATAATACCTCTTTAATTTTAAACAATTTTAACAAAAAAAGCAACAAGAAATACGCAAATTCGCCTATTTACTGCAAACATGATATTATCCATAAAATAATTGATATAATGCTTCCATATCACGTGCTATATGGGTTGCACCTGTAAGCTCAGAGGCACATCCATACCCATACAATACACCAATAGAATCTATCCCACATTCCTTGGCTCCCAAAATATCAAATTTGGTATCTCCAATCATTACTGCTTTTGACCTGTCATTTATGCCACATACATGAAGGACATACTCTATAACCTTACTTTTCTTATTTCGTAGGCCCTCCATATCTGCCCCAGCAACATATTTGAAGTACTGGTTCAGTCCTAAGTCATCAATAATAAGCTTTGCAAACCTCTCAGGCTTTGATGTTGCAACAAGCAATGTCTTTCCTGATTTAAACAGGGATGAGAGCAATTCTCTCATCCCCGGATATATTTCATTTTCATAAATTCCTTTTTCGGAATACACACTTCGATAATCGGCCACAGCCCTGTTTGCCTGTTCATCCTCCATTCCATAAAAATTTTTGAAGGAATCTATGAGAGGCGGTCCTACAAATTTGTTGAGCTCATTTTTGTCCGCCACCTTAATGTTTTGCTTTTCCAAAGCATAAGCAACAGAATTTCTTATTCCCGGTCCCGTGTCTGTCAATGTACCATCAAGATCAAACAACAAAACATCATATGTCTGATTTAAGTTGTTCATACAAACCCCTTTCTGCTGTCTAATGTTCTGCAATTATACAACTATTACTTTTGTAGAGGTATTTATCTAACCCTGCACCGCAAATGTCAGCTCAGCAATAACTGCAACCTTTCCGTCTACCTTTGCCGTTGCCTTTCCATAACCAACCGGTCCCTTGCGCTCCGTAAGCTCACATTCCATTTCTATTACATCACCCGGAATAATCTGTTTCTTAAATCTTGCATTTTTTATGCCACCAAAAAATACAATTTTTCCCTTATTTTCCTCTTCCGTTAAAATGGCTATTGCGCCTACCTGTGCAAGTGCTTCCACTACAAGCACTCCCGGCATAACATGCTGCTGCGGGAAATGTCCCAAAAACTGCATTTCATTTACAGAAACGCATTTAATTCCCTTCGCCCATTTACCCGGCTCATAATCCAAAACCCTGTCAACAAGCTGAAATGGGTATCTGTGTGGAAGTATTTCCTGAATCTGATTTGAATTTAGCTCCATATTAATCCTCCCACTTCTTGATAATTATACATGCATTGTGTCCACCAAAACCAAGTGAATTTGATGCTGCATACTCTACCTGTACATTCCTTCCCTCATTTGGTACGATATCAAGATCACATTCCTCATCCGGAACCTGATAATTTATAGTTGCAGGTATAAAGCCATCATGAACAGCCATTGTTGTAAACACAGCTTCCACTGCACCACTTCCTCCAAGAAGGTGACCTGTCATTGATTTTGTGGAGCTGACCATAAGCTTATATGCATGGTCGCCAAAGGCTGCTTTTATCGCCTTTGTCTCACCGGAATCATTTAAATGAGTTGATGTTCCATGAGCGTTTATGTATCCAACATCCTCAGGGCTTATTCCTGCATCCTTTATGGCCATAGTCATACATGCTGCTCCGCCTGCTCCGTTTGGTTCAGGTGCAGTTATATGGTATGCATCACAGGTTGCTCCATATCCAACAATCTCTCCATAAATCTTTGCATTACGTGCCTTAGCATGCTCGTACTCTTCTATAACCAGTGCAGCTGCACCCTCACCCATAACAAAACCGCTTCTTTCCTTGTCAAACGGAATTGACGCTCTGTTCGGGTCTTCTGTTACATTTAATGCCTGCATTGCAGTAAATCCGCCTATACCCAAATCTGTTATACAGCTTTCTGAACCACCGCAAATCATAACATCTGCATATCCGTCCCTGACATAATGGAAGCTGTCTCCTATCGCATTATTTCCACTGGCACATGCAGTTACAACACATGTACACATTCCCTTAAATCCAAAACGGATAGCAATATTTCCTGCTGCCATATTTGCGATAGTCATAGGGATATAAAACGGTGATACCTTATCAAAGCCACGTCTTTGACCGGTAACCATATTTGCCTCTGTTGATGCCATTCCACCGATTCCACTAGAAAATATTACACCACAGCGTGAGCTGTCCTCTTTTTCCATGTCCAGCTTACTGTCATTAAAAGCCTCATCAGCCGCCACAAGTGCAAGCTGTGAATATCGGTCCATTCTTCGTGCTTCCTTTTTATCAATAACAGCAGAAGAATCAAAATTTTTAACCTCACCTGCCACCTTAACTGCATGATTTGTAACGTCAAGACTTGTTATCAGCCCTATTCCACAAACACCCTTTTTTATATTTTCCCATGTATCATTTAAATTGTTTCCCAATGGATTTACAGTACCCATGCCTGTTATAACGACTCTTCTTTTCATTTCTGAAATTTCCTTTCTTTTTTGTAAAAATTACATTGCCATGCCACCATCAACACATATTACCTGCCCTGTTATGTATCTCGCATCATCAGATGCAAGGAATGTCACAAGATTTGCCACATCCTCACACTTTCCTATTGTCCGCATCGGTATGGATTTCATGGTTTCCTCGATTACCGTCTCCGGAAGCTTTGCAGTCATATCAGTCTCAATAAATCCCGGTGCAACTGCATTTACAGTTATTCCTCTTGAGGCAAGCTCCTTTGCCACTGACTTTGTCATACCGATTAGTCCTGCCTTGCTAGCTGAATAATTAACCTGTCCTGCATTTCCTCTCACCCCGACAACGCTGCTTATATTTATTATTTTTCCTGCTCTCTGCTTAAGCATAAGCTTTGAAACACCTTTTATACAGAGAAAGGCACCTTTGAGATTTGTGTCTATTACCTGATCAAAATCTGCCTCATTCATTTTCAACAGAAGGTTGTCCCTCGTGATACCTGCATTATTTACAAGTATATCAATGCTTCCGAATGTTTCCTTTACGGCATCCACAAGCTTTGTAACATCATCCGCTACCGAAACATCTGCCGCAACAGCTAAAGCCTTAACACCAAATTCTTCACAAAGCCTTACAGTTTCATCAGCAGATGCTGCACTGCTTGCATAGCATGTAACAACATTGGCACCTGCCTTTGCCAATGCCAGGCATATGGCTCTTCCAATACCCCGGCTTCCACCTGTAACTATAGCAGTTTTATTTTCTAAACTCATCCTTCCAGTTCCTTTCTACAAATAATTTAAATATGTCAACAACAATATCAACAGAATGATAATAAACACCGTGCATCCTCCTATATAGCACCAAGAGCGGTAAGTGTAGCATTCAGACTGTCCATATCTTCACCAGAATATGTAGTAAGCGCTCTGTCAATTTTCTTAACAAAACCGCTTAATGTCTTACCCGGTCCAATCTCAACAAACGTATCTACGCCCTGTTCTATCATATATTTTATGGAGTCCTCAAAATAGACACTGCTTTGAACCTGAAGTTCAAGCATTTCAGGTATCGTTTTTCCCGGTTCAAGTTCCTTACCGGTTGCATTGAAAAGCACAGGGAAATTCATTTCTCCAAAATGTTCATTTTTAAATCTCTCGGCAAGCTTGTCTCCTGCCGGTTTCATAAGAGAGGTATGGAATGGTCCGCTTACGGCTACAGGAACAATTCTCCTTGCTCCCTTCTCCATCATAAGCTCACCTGCTCTTGTAATAACAGGGGTATCTCCTGAAACAGTAACCTGAACAGGTGTATTGTAATTTGCCACCTCAGCAATATGGTATGGCGAGTCAGCAAACTCCTCCTCTGCCTGTTTACAGCACTCCTTTATAGTCTCTCTGTCAAGGCTCATAACCGCTATCATTCCCGTGTCACGTCCGGTAACAGCTTCCTCCATCGACTTACCTCTGTATGCCACAAGGTCTATCACCTGCTTTTCGTCAAACACTCCGGAAGCATAAAGCGCTGAATATTCTCCAAGAGAAAGTCCTGCTGCAATTTCCGGCTTTATTCCCTTTGACTGAAGTATCTTAGTAACTCCGACTGCAAATGCAACCATGCATGGCTGGGTGTATCTTGTCTGTCCAAGCTGCTCTATAGGTCCCTCAAAGCAACATTTCTTAACATCAAAATCAAGTTCAAGATTGTCAAACACTTCCGCAAATTCAGGGTAATTATCGTATAAATCCTTACCCATTCCAACATGCTGGCTGCCTTGTCCTGCATATAAAAATCCTATCTTCATAGTTACCTCCGTTTCTTTTATACCTATGTATATCCTGTCATGGTTTTTATCTTAACTCTCCATATAGTCTTTCAAGCTCTTTTGCTGCACCCTCATACATTTCCGAAAGAATATCAGCAACCGGTTTAATATCCTTGATCAGACCACAAATCTGTCCTGCCATAAGGGACCCATTTTTCGTATCACCATCAAGAACAGCCTTTCTTAAAGAACCAAGTGTAAGCTTCTCCAGCTCGTCCCTTGTAACACCCTGTGCCTCCATCTTAAGGTATTCTCTTGTCATTGTATTTTTAATGACTCTGACAGGAGCTCCTGCTGAACGTCCTGTAACTGCCGTTCCATTATCCTTTGCCTTAACAACTGCCTGCTTATAATTCTCATGTATCGGACACTCATTACTTGCAAGAAGGCATGTTCCAATCTGCACTCCGATTGCTCCAAGTGCAAATGCAGCAACAATACCTCTGCCGTCCGCTATACCACCTGCTGCTATAACAGGAATATTTACAGCATCAACTACCATAGGGACAAGTGTCATTGTAGTCATTTCACCTACATGACCGCCGCTCTCACCGCCCTCAGCAATAACAGCATCCACTCCCATACGCTCCATACGTTTTGCCAAAGCCACGCTTGCAACTACCGGAATAACCTTGCTTCCCACTGCTTTCCAGTCTGTAACATACTTCTCCGGACTTCCTGCACCTGTTGTAATAACATCGACCTTTTCCTCAATCAGCATCTTTGCTATATTATCCACGTCCGGATTCATAAGCATCAGATTTACACCAAATGGCTTGTCTGTAAGCTTACGGCATATATTTATTTCTTCACGTATTCTTGCCGCATCAAAGCCGCCTGATGCAATAAGTCCAAGTCCACCTGCATTTGACACGGCCGCAGCAAATTCTCCTGTGGCTATGTTTGCCATACCACCTTGGATAATAGGATATTTAATTCCCAAAAACTCATTTAATTTCATATATGTACTCCTTGATTTTATGTAATTTTTTTGATATGGACCACGGCGTCAAAGACACACCGTTATGTAATATATGCTACCACTCTAGGTATGCACCGCCCCATGTAAGACCTGCACCAAAACCGACACATATTATTTTCATTCCCGGTTTCAGCAATCCTTTCTCGTTCATTTCATCCATTGCAATCGGAATACTTGCTGATGAAGTGTTTCCGTATTCATCTAGGTTTACATAAAACTTTTCAATTGGCTGTTTTAATTTTCTTGCCACTGATTCTATGATTCTAAAATTTGCCTGATGACAAATAAAATAATCTATGTCACCGGCTGTAATTCCTGCCTTATCCAAAAGCTCATTTATTGCCTTCGGAACTGTACTGACTGCAAATTTGAAGACATCGCTGCCTATCATACGTAAATGTCTGTCTTCATTGTTTTTGTTGGGACATACAAGAACCTCATCATTACCCCTTGAACCAAGAACACTGAAAAACCGATTTGAATCTGTCAGCTCAATAATTGCCGAACCTGCTCCATCTCCAAAAAGAACACAAGTCCCACGATCCGTCATGTCAAGCATTCTGGAGAGTGTCTCACTTCCGACAACAAGTCCGTATTTTTTGTCACTGTTCATCAAAAGACCTCTGGCAGTCTGCATGGCATACATAAAACCGGAACATGCCGCATTAATGTCAAAGCACGGTATTGCCTCTGGCAAGCCAAGCTTTGACTGTATGAGACACGCCATTGACGGCGTAAGGTTATCCGGCTTAACAGTTGCAACGATACATACTCCAAGCTCCTCCTTGTCGATACCAGACCTTTCAAGTGCAAGCTTAGCCGCATTAAGTGCCAGATCCAGGTTAGTTTCATCCTCGACAAAATGTCTTCTTTTGATTCCTGTTCTTGAAGATATCCATTCATCGTTTGTATCTACAATCTTGCTCAAATCATCATTTGTGACAACCTTATCCGGCACATAATGTCCCGTTGCCACTATTCGTAATCCCTCTTTTACTAACATAATCTTCCCTTCTGTTCTTCCGAATCCCTGTAATTATATTATATTAAGATAATTCTGGTCTATTGTCCTGAATTTCTTATATCTGTGCCTGCTCAAATCATCCGGACTCATTTTACTGTATTTTTCAAGCTCCCTGCCTAAGTATCTGTCAACCATTTTAAATACTGCTTTGTGATTCAGATGTGCTCCACCTATAGGCTCAGGAATGATTCCGTCGATAACATTAAACTCTTTTAAATCCTGAGCTGTCAGTCTCATCATACTACATGCTTCATTGCTTCTTGTAGAATCCTTCCAAAGTATGCTGGCATATCCCTCAGGTGATAATATTGAATAAACAGAATTTTCAAGCATGAGAACACTGTTTGCCACACCTATGGCAAGGGCGCCTCCACTGCTTCCCTCTCCTGTTACTATTGCAATTATGGGAACACGGAGTGCACTCATTTTAGCAAGATTGACAGCTATGGCACTTCCCTGTCCATTGTTTTCAGCTTCAAGTCCCGGATATGCTCCAGGAGTGTCTATAAATGTTATAATTGGTCTTCCAAACTTCTCAGCCTGTCTCATAAGTCTTAGTGCCTTTCGGTATCCCTCAGGTCCCGGCATACCAAAGTTACACTTAAGATTTTCATTTAAATCATTTCCCTTTCTGTGGCCTAACACTGTTACAGGCAGTCCCTTGTACAGGGCTATACCGCCAAATATACTTCCGTCCTCTTTGCCAAGGGCATCTCCCTTTTGCTCGAAGAAGTCCTCAAATATGGCTTCAATATATTCTGTAATCTTTGGTCTTTTTTTGTGCCTTGCCAAATATACCTTGTCATGAGGTTCAATATTTTTACACATTTTTATGAGGTCATGCCGCTCTCTTTTCAGGACATACATTTTTGCCTCATCCTTGCATTCCTGTGACAATATATCCTCTATCTCTTTATCTATCTCGATTATTCTCTCATCAATCTCTTTAACCATATCTACTTACCTCTCTTACAGTGAAGTCTGAGAATGTGGGCCAGCGTATCCCGCATTTTATCTCTTGGAACTATCTGGTCAACAAATCCATGCTCCTGCTGAAATTCTGATCTTTGAAAACCTTCCGGAAGCTTCTGACCTATCGTTTGCTCTATAACTCGTGGTCCTGCAAAGCCAATGAGAGCTCCCGGCTCAGCAAGCGTTATATCTCCGAGGGTAGCAAAGCTGGCTGTTACACCACCTGTAGTAGGATGCGTGAGCACCGCTATATACAGCCCTCCGTTTCTGTTAAACTTTTCCACAGCCGCACTTGTTTTTGCCATCTGCATAAGTGACATAATCCCTTCCTGCATTCTCGCGCCACCACTGGCCGCAAAAACAATTATAGGAAGCTTCTTTTTATCTGCATACTCAAAAGCATTTGTAACCTTCTCTCCAACTGCCATACCCATACTTCCCATGAGAAACTTACTGCTCATAACAGCTATCACGGTATCATATCCGTCAATCTTACCTACACCGGTATATACCGCTTCCTCAAGTCCGGTCTTTTCCTGAAGTGATTTTATTTTTTGTTCGTAGTCGGGATAACTTAATGGATTTGAAAATGCCACCTTGCATTTAAGGGGTCTGAAGCTGCCCTGGTCAACTAAAAGCCTTATTCTTCTGTCAGCCGAGACAACATAATGATATCCACATGCCATACAGACGTTCATATTTTCTTTTACATCTATCTTCTTAAACGTCTGCTTACACTTAGGACACTCCAACATCTCATCGGAGGAGTTCTCACCTTTTTCTTTTGAGTTGATTTTTTCCTCTTGCTTTTGCACAGTTACAACGCTGTCATTCGCACCCTTTTCCAATGTGGAATTTTTGCTAAACAGCTTACTGACACTTAATTTCATCTTCCACTCACCTTTTCTTTCCTGTCTTGTAACATTAAGGCATTATTTGACTAATCTTACCATGTAGTCAAAAAAATGTCAAGGCAGTGAAAGCCCTGAAACCCTTTATTTTACGTGGTTTTTAAGACTATGTAACGTCGTATCAGCATCTTGAATTCATGGTGACTGAACCTCAGATTTTCTAACCAATTCCTGCTGCCTGCTTTGCAAGCTTGTCCGCCTCCTCATTTCCCAAAACACCAGAGTGGCCTTTTACTTTTATAAAATTAAGCTTTATTTTACTTTCTACACTTTTAATAAAATCGTAGTATGCAATTGTACCCTTTTTATTTCTTTTCCATGCTCCGGTTGCCCACATTTCTATGCCCATATAATCATAATAAATATCAAGTTCCTTCATTCCGAGCTCAATTGCTTTTTTGATTGCTTCCATACTTCCTAAAACTTCGCCTGCAACGTTATGCATACTTGCCATTTCCGGTTCACTTCCCGAACCGGAAATTATATGCTTTTCACCTGCACAAACTACAAAGCCTCCATATCCATACACACCTGTTACACTGTTATATGAACCGTCAACAAATGCATAATCTGAATTCTTAACTGTATCCATAATAATCCTCCTGAAAAATTAGCAGGGCTGCCATACTAAGAATATTTATACCATAACAGTATAAGTATTCTCAGCGTGACAGCCTCCTTCTCTTAATTAACTATTTTATGTTTGGATAACTCCTCATATCTTTTGTAACCTCATCAATGTGAAGTCCCTTATATGAGCTAACCAGACTGTATGCCTCCTGCATATCATCTGCACACTCAAGCATATCAAGCGTAACTCCCACAATAATTTCATCTATTGATATCTCGAATTCACCGGCATTTGTAGTCATTGACTCCTCAGGCTCGTTGTATGGCTCCGAGAGCAAAATATTTTTAACAGCCTTACTAAAATTCGGTGACGCTTTCGGAAGAGATATATATTTTCTTTCCGTCGCTCTTCCTTTGTACATATCATTCAGCACACACAGCTTGTCACCTTCTTTTATGGCGTGAACGAAGTCCAGTGCCACATTGTTCATTATCTCATCACGCTTCTCATTGCTTGATGATACAAACATAACATTCAGTTCCTGAAGTGTCGGTTTTTTATCGGAATATCCCACTGTCAAAAGCTTCTCCGGTGCATATGTTCCTATGCCAATCAGAAGATTGCTGTAAAGCTTCTCCATCTCCGGCTTTACCATAACAATCCTTCCATTATCTATGTTTGCTTCATTTTCAACCATAAGCTTAATCATGCCATCTTTAAGCTCATCTATCTTGCTTTCCGTAACATAGTCAGCAGGCAGATATCTGTGATGCAATGAATTTCTAAGTATCTGCTTAATCCGTCCGGAACCCGCTGCATTCAAGTCCTCAACTGCATTTTTAAGGTCCTCACCAAACTGGGCATATATATCCTCCAGTGACTCTGCTTTCTGCCTTAAAATTCTTATCAAATCCCCGAATACGTCCTGCCTGTCCATCTCGTCAATGAGAATACTCCTCTCCTTTGCAAGAGTTTCCCTTACGCAGGCATCATAGTAACCATTTTCCGTCTCTTTTTTTGCCGCAGGGAATGTGAAAAATCTCTTTGAAACCATATCCTTGATGGATTCAATAATTCTTGTATATTCACACCCATGCTGATAGCTTGCATGAAGTTCAGAAAGCTTTTGAATTTCTGCAATCAGATTTCTGTCTTTATCGCCCTGTCCCGTACCTGCCGAACCGATAATCTCAATAACAGCAAACGGTCCATACTGTTTCATACATTTTTCTATAAATTCATCAAGAAAAGAACGCAATCTGTTCTTCAATGATTTTACTGTTATAGCTACATCAGTCTCAAATCTTGACAAGCTGTTGCGCATAAATAACCTGAGATTGTCCTGTCCCTTTTTAATCATTTTGTATGCAGGTCTCTCAAACTGTCCCATTTTAATAATTCCTGTTATGCTGAGATTAATCTCATCACCTGCTTTTCCCTGGAGAAATCGCCTGAGGTCGCCAAACAGCATTTCAATATCGTCATTTATCTGTTTGTCCTTCATAGGAGACTCATACAGCCTTTTGAAGCTTTCCTTAAACACCTGATGCTCACAGACATTCTCCATTTCTCTTACAGGAATTGCATAATCAGACGAGCTTATAACCTTGTACATTCCTCTCTGGTCATTCTCAAGGAATACATCACGAAGAAGCTTTCTTTCACCTGATGCATCATTGGTGCCTATATATTTATTACTTGCCAGCTTACATAAGAAGTTCGCAACATCGCTGTATATACTCTCCTCAGGAAGATAGCCCTGCTCGTCCTGTTTTCCGGATACAAGCATGCAGGAGTCGAATATATTATCCTTCATACTAAGCCTGTGGGTTGTACTCTCAAACGTATATGCTTCTCCCTTCTCAGTAAGATGCATAAAGTAATCAATTTCTTTTAAGGTTGCACATCCGTTTGCATTTAAAAGAGCCACCTTCTCACTATCCTGCCTTACCTTAAGATTGCCAAACAGCACATCCGGCATAAGCAGACATGCGCCTACTCTGAAGTTACTCCATTTTCTCACTCTTGCCAAAGCCTTAATATTGTAGGTTACATCGGCAAGTATTCCACTTCCGGTTCCACCTGCCACACTCGTAACGAGAAGTACGTCAAGCTTTCCTGTAGAAGACTTTTCATACAGCTCCTCAATACGCTCAAAAAGCAATATTCTCATATCTTCATACGCATTTGAAAACATAAGACGACCAATCTGACGGTTGCCCTCGGCTCCACCTTGCCCTATCCTAAGCTCAGGAAAATCTGCCGGCATCCAATTTGCAAGATTCGGGTGTACCGGATTATTTCTTATACCATTTACAAGTATATTTTCAAGATTAGGCCGGTATATACTCATTACTTCAAGAGCATTTAAACCAACACCCTCCTTACTATCCTCAATGGTCGCCTCCATGGCCGGTATGTCAGAATCAATCAGAAGAAAGCTTATATTATCCTCCGGCGTTATCTCATTCAAAAGCCGTCCCTTAAGGCTTGCAACAACCTTTCCACCGACTCCCCCCAAACCAATTACAAGAAGGTCCTTATAGAACTTTTCTCCATCGTCCTCCTTGCCAAATATTCGTATGTCCTTTAACTTACTAAACTCTTCTTTTTGTGTATCAATAAGTATCATAAACATTCCCTCACATTATTTGTTCACTATCACAATGAATTAAACAATTGCCCCATAGACATATTATCATTTTAATAACTTAATTGCAATAATATTACTTATTAATTCCTGCCAAACTCTTCAAGAACAAGTCCCTCGTTATGTTCAAGCAAAAGCCTTACAGACCATTCATTTGCAAAAAGCAGTAAAGGATTGTCCCTCATATCTTTAACACGTTTACAGTCACTTATCCTGCTTATTTTGTTAAGATCCGTTGTTTTGTCCTTAACCCATCTGATATAATTGTACGGAAGCGGCTCAAGACGTATCTCACAGCCATATTCATTTTCAAGTCTGTACTTCAGGACATCAAACTGCAGAGTTCCCACAACCCCCACTATAATTTCCGACATTCCAAGTGTATAATCCTGAAACATCTGAATCGCCCCCTCCTGGGCAAGCTGGGTTACACCTTTTATAAACTGCTTACGTTTCATTGAATCCATATGCACCAATCTGCAAAAATGTTCCGGTGCAAAGGTTGGTATCCCCTCATATGCAAATTTTTTACCCGGTGTGCAAAGAGTATCTCCTATAGAGAAAATGCCTGGGTCAAACACCCCGATAACATCCCCTGCATATGCCTCATCTATAACCTTTCTGTCCTGTGCCATAATCTGCTGTGGCTGGGAAAGTCTCATTTTCCTTCCGCTTTGAACATGGTAAACTTCCTTGGACGCATCAAATTTTCCTGAACAAATTCTCATAAATGCAATTCTGTCATGGTGCGCCTTATTCATATTTGCCTGTATTTTAAATATAAAGCCTGAAAATGTATCTGATATCGGAGAAATTGGTCCCTCATCAGTCATTCTTGGCAGAGGAGAACGGGTCATGTTAAGAAAATTTTCAAGGAATGTTTCCACGCCAAATGTCGTGAGAGCCGAGCCGAAAAATACAGGTGAAAGCTCTCCCTTGTCAACAAGCTCCCTGTCAAACTCATCACTTGCTCCGTCAAGAAGCTCTATCTCATCCATAAGCTGGTTATAAAGCTCATCACCCACCTCATCCTTAAGGGTTGGATCATTGACATCGTAATCCGTCTCAGCTGCACTTTTAGCGCCCCCGACAGATACCGCCTTAAACATGGAAACCTTTTTGGTACCTCTGTCATAAACCCCTTTAAATCTTTTTCCTGCTCCTATCGGCCAGTTAATCGGACAGGTTCTTATGCCAAGCACATTTTCTATCTCATCTAAAAGCTCAAACGAATCCCTTGCCTCTAAATCCATCTTATTAATGAATGTAAAAATAGGAATATGCCTCATGACACATACCTTAAAGAGCTTTATTGTCTGTGCTTCAACACCCTTCGACCCATCTATAACCATAACGGCTGAGTCAGCCGCCATAAGTGTTCTGTAGGTATCCTCTGAAAAGTCCTGATGCCCCGGTGTATCAAGTATATTTATGCAGTATCCGTCATAATTAAACTGAAGAACCGAAGAGGTTACAGATATACCTCTCTCCTTTTCTATCTGCATCCAGTCTGAAACCGCATATTTGGAGTTTGCCTTTCCTTTTACTGAGCCTGCCGTATTAATTGCTCCTCCATAAAGCAAAAGCTTTTCCGTAAGCGTAGTCTTACCGGCATCCGGATGGGAAATAATCGCAAATGTTCTTCTCTTTTCTATCTCTTGTTTAAATTGTTCTTCCATTTTTTATTCTTTCCTTTTGTTTAAAAATATTTATAACATTTAATATACCCCATTACTCTGATAAAAGGAATAATTTTCTGCACATTTTTTTAAAGCAGAATTTATAGGAGCTCTTAGGAACGTCGCAGGATGCATAAATAAGCACCTCTCCTACCACCTTTTCCCCTGACTTGTACTGAATCATCCCTATTGTATCCCCCTCCTTTACAGGAGCACAAATATCATCCCTAACAATAATATTTTTCTCAATGGAATCGGACGTCCCGTCAACTAAAACCAACTGTATATCTTCTACACTCTGAGGTGTTACATTCTTACTGCTGCCCAGCTTCACAGGAAATTCCACATCGGAAGGAAGTCCCTCCGCATCACAGTATACGCTGCATTTTGCAAAGCCATAGTCTAAAAGCTTTCCTGCCTCACTATTTCTTTTTTCCTTCGTTTCCGCACCCATAATAACAGAAATAAGATTAATTCCGTTTCTGCTTGCCGTAGCTGACATACAATATTTAGCCTGTGAGGTATATCCTGTTTTCAGTCCTGTTGCACCTGTGTAGTTTCTCAAAAACTTATTTGTATTTGCAAGGTCAAATTTACTTTCCCCACGCCTTGTTTTATGTATAATGGAATCCATCCATATAGTTGAATAATCAAATATATCGGGATACTTTACAGTAAGCTCCCTTGACATAATTGCAATATCCCTTGCAGTAGTGAGATGTCCCTCCGCTTCAAGCCCACAGCAGTTTACAAAATGAGTATTTTTCATTCCAAGCTCTGCTGCCTTATCATTCATCATATTGACAAATGCATCCTCCGTACCTGCTATGTGCTCAGCCATAGCTGTTGCCGCATCATTTCCGGATGCAACCTCAATACATTTTATCATATCTCTTACCGTCTGCTGCTCTCCCTCTTCAAAAAAGCACTGGGAACCTCCCATTGATGCCGCATGCTCCGACACTGTAACAATGTCATCCAACGTCATGCTGCCCTCCGAAATCTCCTGAAAGATAAGAAGCAGCGTCATAACCTTTGTAACCGATGCAGGTCTGAGCTGTTCGTCCGCATTTTTTTCATACAGAATCTGACCCGTGGATGCCTCCATTAAAATAGCGGACTTAGATTCAATCGTGACATCCTCCTTCTTTTCCTCGGCATTAACAGATGCCAATGGTATCTCGACAATTACCATTATCATAAGCATCAAAAAGCAGATAATTTTTTTCATAGAAAACAAAATTACAACACAAAAATGTGTGTCCTTAATATCAATATTACTATATTATACTAACCAAACAATATATTTATGTATCCGCACTTACTACAGTTTACGCAAATAATGCAGAAAATTGCATATAATATCAAAAGTGTAATTTAAGGATATGGTTATCTCGTTTTTGATAACCCAACAGGTAATATCATGTGTGGAATTGCAGGTTATTTTAATCCGAAAACAAATTATTCAGACAATCCCAAGAATAATTTTAATATACTGAACAATATGATTAAAACCATGAAAAGACGCGGTCCCGATGACCAGGGTTACGCTATTGTAAACTCCTGCTGTCTTGCCCATACAAGACTGTCTATTATAGATCTTGATACAGGACGTCAGCCTATGAAGGTTATGAAGGACAACAGAAGCTATCATGTTATATTTAACGGCGAAATATACAATTATCCCACCATTAAAAAAGAGCTTATAGCGTCTGGCTATCAGTTTGAAACACGTTCAGATACAGAGGTAATAGGAAATGCATTTATACACTGGGGCCCTATGTTTGTCACAAGGCTGCTTGGCATTTTCGCAATCGCAATATATGACGAAGCCGAAAATTCACTCTACCTTTTCAGAGACCAGTTTGGAATCAAACCTCTTTATTACACCCACGTGGAACATACGGTAGTATTTGCCTCAAGAATCGATACACTGTTTGAGTACCCTAGAGTCAAACCCCGGATTGATATCAGCGGTTTCAACGAAATATTTACCGTAGGACCGGCAAAGAGCTATGGACATGGTGTGTTTATGGGTGTAAAAGAAGTTCTGCCCGGCGAATTTCTGTGCTATTCCGACAACGGTATACACAAGCGCATGTACTTCCGCCTGGAATCAATGCCTCACACAGACTCCTATGAGGAAACAATTGAAAAGACAACTTACCTCATCGAAGACAGTATCCGTATGCAGATGATATCCGATGTTCCCATATGCACATTTTTATCCGGAGGAATTGACTCGTCACTTGTAACATCCATATGTGCCAAAAACATGAAGGACAACATTCCCCTTGACACCTACTCCTTCGACTATGCGGAAAATGATATACATTTTCAGTCGAACAGCTTCCAGCCTACGCAGGATGCCCCATATGTAGATATTATGAAGGATTACCTTGGAACAAATCACGTTTATCTCACATGCAAATATGAGGAGCTTGCGGATTTACTGTACCCATCCGTAGATTCCAGATGCCTTCCGACAATGGCAGACGTGGATTCCTCACTCTTATATTTTTGCAGTAAGGTTGCAGAAAATCATAAGGTTGCCCTTACCGGTGAATGTGCAGATGAAATATTTGGCGGATACCCTTGGTTCCACAGGAAGGAAATGCTATATTCAAACAACTTCCCTTGGATGAGTGACTTAAGCTTTCGGAAATCACTGTTAAACCCTGAATTTGCCGCTGCACTTCAAATGGAGAAATATGTCCAGAGTGCCTACAGCAAAACAGTTTCTGAAATAGATATACTTCCTTGTGATACAGAAATCAACAAGCATATACGGAAAATCACTTACCTTAACATACGGTGGTTTATGCAGACACTGCTTGACAGAATGGACAGAACCTCCATGCACAGCGGTCTTGAAGCAAGAGTACCTTTCGCAGACCCAAGGCTTATATCATATGTTTATAACATTCCGTGGGAAATCAAATGTGAAGATCATGTTCCAAAAAGTCTTCTCCGTCATGCAGCAGTAAAATACCTTCCTGATTCTGTTATGAACAGGCCGAAAAATCCTTATCCAAAGACATACCATCCAAAGTACGAAGAGCTTTTATGCAAGCGTTTAAAAGAGGTTATCAATGATACAGCCTCACCTATACGAAGCTATTTAAACATACCTGCCGTAAACAGGTTTATCGACAGTCCAAAGGAATACGGAAAGCCGTGGTATGGTCAGCTTATGGCAGGTCCGCAGATGCTTGCGTACCTTCTGCAAATCGACTACTGGATGAGAAAATATACTCTTTCCGTGTAAAGACAATAAAACTTAAAAATTGCAGGTATCCTATTGAAGCATACCTGCAATTTCAAAAAGATAACAAACTTAAAAATGGAAATTTTAATATCTGTAAGAATATATATCTACATTTCCAGATATCTTACACTTAAATTGAACAACTTCAGTCATAGAATAACCAGTACGGTTCTCCTTGACTTTAACAGTTAAATTTGCGTATCCAGGATTTCCATTACTGGTACTTGTTGAGCCTGTTACTGTATATCCAGATGTAACATTTCCCTTAGTATATTTGAAGTTTGATATTATTGCTTTACTATCCGTATACGAATATGTCAAATTAATTGTGTAAGTACATATATAGTATGTATTATTGCCTGATATATAATATATTTCATATGTGTAAGAAAAATTTCTTGCATAGCCTCTTGTTTCTATTACTTCAACTTCTGTAAGCTTACACCAAAAGCCATTCTCTTCTGATGAAGCACCAACTTCGTTTTGTTCTGCAGCCATATTCGAAGCTAATACACTACTACAATTTCCAAATACTAACAAAGTTATAAGACATAAACAAATTATTTTTTCATATCTAATCTCCTCCTTCGTAATGTGTTATGCATTCCTCATTTATGATTTCATGAACTACATCCCCATGTGTCTCATATAATATAATGTGGAATCCTTCTCTTTTATGAGTTTCTACTTCATGAGCAACGTCTCCATGCATCTCGTATATTACAGTATAAAACCCTTCGTTGTTTTCCGCTACATTCTGATCAGAAAGGTTATTATTCTCGGATTTTTTAAGACGGTCTAAGTTGCAAAATAACAATGTGACTACACATAATATAACAACAATTGCGTTGAACATTATATAGCATCTACGCAGCTTATTAAATTCTACGCTACTTATGGTTTCTGCCATATATTCATCTGCAACAGTCTCCGGGCTACCGAACACATCAACTAATTCCTCAAAGGTGCAAGCCTCTTTATCTTTTGAATATTCTTTCAGTTCCCTCTTTATATCATGTATTATGAGCTTTCTGTTATTATACATTGGTGGCAATGCTTTTTTTATCATCCTGATATACTTATTAACAGCCTTGTTATTCATAATGTATCCCCTCCTTTAATGACCTATAATATTATTCATTATTATAGTCAATTCATTGTAATCCTTAATTAGTCTATCTAATCGTTCTCTCCCAAGATTTTCTATATGGTAAAATACTTTAATCATTCGTTCTCCTGTTTGCACCTTATAATCTGTAATATATTTTTTTTCGATTAACTTATATAATGTGGGATACAAGGTTCCAACAGATAAATTAATCAGACCATTAGATTCCTCTTTAATTTTTTTTACAAGCTGTAATCCATAATAATCATCTTCACTAAGAAATCTCAATACCAGCAACTCAACATATCCTTTGTAAAATGTATTCCTCTCTGACATAAAGCTCTCCTGACCTTTATAAAATATATTCCTCAGTTCTTACATAACCTCCCCTTAAATTTATATTATCGCCCAGTTTTTCGTTTGTCAAGTGTTTCGTTTTTCGAAATATTTTTCACCCTAAATGATTATGGAATACAAAAAGAAACATCCTTGGATGCATAAATCATACTTTAAAAGTTTGATTTTCCAAGGATGTTTCTTTTTAATTATTTAAGAGGCAAAATCGGAACTAACCGGTAGCCTCTTTATATGTCAAATTATAACCGGCTGAAGCTGTTTTCCCTCAAGCGCTGCCTCAAGGGTATCCACTATTTTTGTAACATCAGCCACCATAGAATTAGGTTTGTTTACATAATCATCCTGACCAAATGGAACAAAGAAGATATTTTTCATAATCATCAGATTACCTATGCTCTTA
Organism: uncultured Lachnospiraceae bacterium; assembly: GCA_947173945.1. Classification (GTDB taxonomy): domain Bacteria; phylum Bacillota; class Clostridia; order Lachnospirales; family Lachnospiraceae; genus Coprococcus_C. Next base: position 1,695 of record CAMWGV010000043.1, on the reverse strand, counting down.
AAATTTATTCCAAGAGCATCGTTTGTAGAAATACTTATAACCAAAGGCTTTCCATTTCTCATATGAGCCTTTGCTGCCATAAGCACAGGAGTATCTACTATTCCGTTACAAAGCTTCGCCGCTGTATTTCCAGTACATGGGGCTATAATCATAATGTCAAAAAGGTTCTTTGGACCGACTGGCTCTGCCTGTTGAATTGAATGAATATCGTCCGTCTCGGTTATATCGTGTATATCCTGAACAAACTTTGCTGCCTCCGTAAATCTGTTATCTAAGTTATATGCATTGTATGAGTATACCGGAACTACGTTTGCACCCTCATCCTTAAGAACTTTTATTTGTGTTTTAATTTTATCAAAAGTACAAAAGGAACCTGTTATCCCAAATCCAACATTGCACCCTGATAATTTCATTGCTTTTACCTCTCATAATGTAATTAACCGATGAGGATAAATCAGCTTTGAGATAAATCGTTTAATACAGTCTGTGCTATAATCTGACCTGCCTCCTTAGGATATTCCTTTCCGGGAATACCAAGACTTAACATTGCAAATATTCCACGCTCATTACAATACTCAAAATCCGTTCCTCCCGGAGCTGATGCTATATCAAATATCATAACATTGTGTGACAATCTGCTTATAAGCTCACTGTCCACCACCATTGCCGGTACAGTGTTAAACACATAGCTATACTTATCAATAGATGCCTTATCATAGTCATTGATATCAACATAACCATAGCCTGCATCCATTATTTCATCAGACAAGCTCCTGCGCCTTACCATAACATCAACCGAGGCATTTATATCCGTAAGCTCCTTTGCGATAGCCTTTCCGCAAAACCCATATCCAATTACAAGACAATGACTGCCCTCAGGCACTGCTGATTTTGCTATTGCCTGCCTGATAATTCCCTTTGCCGTAAGCTTCGCATTTTGGGCAGTAAGCCAGTCAATCTTGAGATAATCAACTGCCTTTATTTCCCTTAATTCACACTCATGAATTATTCTGTTTGAAAGCATTCCGCCATAAAGTCTCTGCCCCTGCATTAAATATGGTATAACCTGTTTTGTAGCCGCCTCATCAACAGGCGGCGGAAGCACTATGATTGAGTCTGCATTACATGCCTCAATATGTCTCGTTACCTCGTATCCCACATCGTACAGGCTTTGTGCAACAAAGTCCATTCTCTTGTCATCACCGATAACACAAGCATTATTTCCTATCAAAGCATAACCCCCTCACGATACTCTATTATATGCTGACATACTATAAATGTTTAAAAAATATAACAGTCTACCACAGCTTTAAAATAATATAAATACATATAATATATAATATATTTAAAACAATATCACTTTAGACATAAAATATAAAAACGCAATAGGCGGTTACAAATGATGAGTTGTAACCGCCTGCTGTTTTATGTTCTGATATGAAAGCTTAAACTTCAAATTTCCATTAAAATTTTACTTATACCTTACATACTTCCCTGCACCCTTGCTCTTCAACAGCTTCTGATATGCCGCTTTTTTACTCTTAAGTACCTTTATTGTTGCCTTGGAATAGATTCCCTTGAATGCATTGGAACCTACATTTGAGCTTGTCAGCTTTGCTGTTTTTATGGTTATGGTCTTAAGCTTCTTACAGCCATAGAATGCCTGCTTGCCTATCTTCTTTACGTTCTTCGGTA
>CAMWGV010000042.1 GCA_947173945.1 uncultured Lachnospiraceae bacterium | reverse complement strand
CGTTGTGAAATAAAGCATCGAAGTAACTTGTTTTGTTAGACTCGAATTACAGTGCCAGATGCACCCTTTTCTTTGAATGTCTGAAATGGAATGTAGCCATAAAAGAAATACTAAGTAATGCTTTAAAGAAATACTACCATATGCGTATGGGGAATGCAATGTTTTTTTACCCCAAAATAAAAATATGTCATTCTCTACGATTTAAAGTATGGAAAACAGCGCAAGTTCTATGAGAAGTGTTTAACGCCCTCAGCATTGGGGTATATTATAAAGGTGAAATACGTAAAATATACATACTTATAATATGGGGGCGGGAACGATTAAACGGTTTATAGTATATGATTCGGAAAATTTTGATACAGAATTTAAGGATGTGATTTCCGAGGATGATTTTGTGATTCCGGCAAAGGATGTTAAGGAATATTGCGTGGGCTGTTTTGGCTGTTGGGTAAAAAATCCGGGGAAATGTATAAAGGAGGATGGATATGAAAATATTTCATCCTACATGGGTTCTTGTCAGGAAATGATTATAATAAGCCGACTGACATTTGGCGGTTATTCCCCATGTATCAAAAATGTAATAGACAGAAGTACGGGCTTTCATCTGCCCTTTTTTGGGCTGATAAAAGGTGAAATGTTCCGCAAAAAAAGATATGATGACAGCTTTAAGCTAAGTGTGTATTTTTATGGTGGAAAAGTAGAGTATCAGGAAAATGCAATCAGGCTTGTTAATGCAAATATAAGAAATCTGGGTGTTTTAGATTACAACATTAAATTTTACAATGACAGCCCGGAAATAAGGGAGGAATTATTATCAAAATAACGATGCTTTGTGGCAGTCCGAGAATGAAAAAGAGCAATTCAAATGTACTGCTTGATTATCTGGAGGATATGCTTAAACAGGAGAAAGAAATACCTGACAATAAGGAGGAACAACCTGAATGTACGGATGAAATTAAAAGATATGATACAGAGTCCTTTGTGCCTGATGAAATAAAGGGAAGTGATGCATTGGTAATTGCATGTCCGCTTTACATGGATGGCATTCCGGCACGGTTCATGTCGGTTATGGAGGATATTTTAAATAGCAGTATTGATGTGTCACAAAAAGATTGCAGAGTTTATCTTATAATAAACTGTGGATATTATAATCCGCAGGTATGCAAAACTGCCATATCATTATTCCGTACATGGTGTGAAGATTGTGGATTTATTTTGAGCACGGCAGTTGCTGTGGGGGCAGGTCCATTTGTTAAATTGTTTACCATTTCGCAGGGGATGCTTGCACCGGTAGGAGATAGCCTGAATCATCTTGCTGATGATATAAAAAATCTGAATTGTTCTGGTGTTATGTTAACCAAACCGCGTATTCACCAAAGAATTTATATTTTTCTTACACATATGGGTTGGCGTCATGTGGCAAAGTCAAATAAACTGGATATGAAATCATTAAAAATTAAGTATACAAATACTTAAGCGGAACCCTCTTTTCGCTTGTGGCATGAGAAAAAATATGATAAAATGAAAAGTAATTTTGGCGAACGGTGATTCAAAGGCGAAGGAGGGTTGTATATGTCGTTTTCAGATGATTTTATGAGTGTCATTTTATCTATGGAAAGTGTATTGATTATATTTTTTGATGAGGAAAACGGTTGCCAGCTTGTTTGTAACAAAACAAAGTTGGATATTGATGCAACCAAGTCGGAGTCATGGGTGGATTTGTTTGGGGATATCGTTTTTGAAGAGGATAAGGAAAGCTTTTTCGTATTCACAAATAAGATATCAAACGGAATGCGGGGAAATGAAGACTTTGTGGCAATCAGTGATGACAGAGTCGGAGTTTCGGTAAGACTTAAGAAAAAGAATTCGGTGTACTCATATCACAACATAGTATGTTATATATCGAAAGATGCCGGGGCATATATTAACAAAATGACGATTGTTGCATCGGAGATGACCGCAGAAGAGCTTTATCGTCTGCAGCTTGCACAAAATGTTACAAACGACAGAACACCGACCATGTTTATACGTGTGGCAAACGAGATTGTACGCCAGCATCCGGAGAAACAATATGCCCTTGTACAGTTTGATGTAGCAAAGTTTAAGGCAATCAATGAAATGTATGGTGAGCCGTTCGGGGACGAAATGATAAACTTTTTCATAGAGTCGTTGAATGTGCTTTGTACAAGTAACCAGATTTTTGTAAGGCTTACTGCTGATGTATTTATGATTATGTTGCCCTATGAAACGAGTCAGGATCTGTTAGATTTTGTAGAGATTGTCCGCACAAATCTGACAGGCTATAAAAATATTGAGTACAGGCTCGTCTTCGGAATTTCATACATAAAGGATGTAAATGAAAACTTAAGAAAATACGGTGACAGGGCAGCTCTTGCAAGGCAAAGCATAAAGTCAAATGCAATAGAATATGTCGCATTTTTTGAAGAGAGTATGAAGCAAAATGTACTTTCAAGTAAATATGTGGAAGATCACATGTACAAAGCACTGGAAAATCATGAGTTTGTTATGTATCTTCAGCCTAAATTTGATATGGGGTCGGAACGTATCGTTGGTGCAGAGGCTCTTGTAAGATGGATTCAGCCTGAGAGAGGAGTTATATCTCCGGCAGAGTTTATTCCTGTTTTTGAAAAAAACGGTTTTGTGATAAAGCTGGATGCCTACATATGGGAGGAGGCATGTAAGACTATACGGGTATGGATGGATAACAACATTGAGCCGGTTCCTATTTCGGTAAATATGTCCAGAGCTCATTTGAAAAATGACAAGCATCTGAATATACTGGATAGTCTGATTGAGAAATACGGTATACCAAAGGAGCTCCTCGAAATAGAAATGACCGAGACAATAGAGGGAGATGAGGTTACTCAAGGGATTATAAAGCTTAAGGAACGTGGCTTTACCCTTTTGATGGACGACTTTGGTTCAGGGTATTCATCGTTGAATACGCTTAAGGATACACAGTTTGACGTAATTAAAATAGACAGAGAGTTCCTGCAGAATTTTGTAGGCTCGGACAGGGGAAAAATAATAGTTGACCACACGATTCAGATGACCAAATCAATTGGACTTGATGTTGTTGCTGAGGGTGTGGAAACTCTTGAACAGGCGAACTTCCTTATTGGAAGCGGATGTAAGATTGCACAGGGATTTTACTATGCAAAACCTATGCCGGTGGTGGAATTTGACAATTTACTTGACGAAAACAGAAAGAAGTAACGGGAGATTTTCATGAATTTAGACAATGTACGCAACGACATAAATAAAATAGACAACGATATGAAAAAGCTTTTTACAGACCGCCTTCAGTGTTCTTTGCGGGTGGCAGAGGTTAAGCTTGAAAATAATGATACAGTTTATAAACCGGCTCGTGAGAAAGCGATATGTGAAAGCTTCGTCGATGATACCAAATATCTAACATTTATCAAAAAAATAATACAGATAAGCAGAAAATATCAGTATGAAATTTTTAATGCTAAGGATGCATTGAAGGAAGAGTTTTACAATAGCTTAGATGAGTCAAATAAAAAGGCTTTAACATCAGGGGGAATCTTATCACTAAAGCTTACTGCGGACAGAGAGTCAGCAAAAGGACTGAATGCACATGATATTCTATCAATCATAGCTGATTCTGCACTTGAAATAAAAAAAATATGTGCTTCAGAAGATATGGTTGATGTAAGTCTTGTGGTAGGAACTGACGAAACGTCATGTCAGGAAGCACTAATACTTGCTTACATGCTTTATGTTGAGACAACGGAGGGTATATGTTAATAGTAAACGGACATGTTGTTGACCCTGAAACAGGGCTTCATGAGGAGGCTGACATACTGGTTGAGGGCAACAGAATAAAAAAAATATACGTGAAAAGCAAAAATGAAACTTCGAATGCAATAAGGACAGGGCATGAGATTATTGATGCCAGTGGCTGTTATGTCATGCCTGGATTTATCGATTTACATGTACATTTCAGAGATCCGGGGCTTACCTATAAGGAGGATATTGCCACGGGGGGAGCTGCTGCCGCAAAAGGAGGAGTTACAACGGTTTGTGCCATGCCGAATACGAAGCCTGTTGTGGATTCAACGGATACTCTCAAATATGTTATTGATAAAGCAGACAGGGAGTCGCCTGTGCATGTGAAACAGCTGTCCTCCATAACAATGGGTATGAATGGCACAGAGCTTGTAGATATGAAGGCAATGCTTGATGCAGGTGCAGTAGCATTTTCTGAGGATGGAAAGAGTGTCATGGATATAAGGCTTTACAGGGATGCAATGAAAAACGTATCAGAGCTTGGAGCAGTTATTATGGCACATTGCGAGGATAAGGATTTAGTCGGAAACGGTGTCCTGAACGAGGGGATTGCATCAGAAAAATATAATGTTGCAGGTATATGCAACAGTGTTGAGGATGTGATTACGGCAAGGGATATTTTGCTTGCGGCGGAGACCGGTGCCAGGTTACACATTTGCCACTGCTCTACAAAAGGAACGGTGGAGCTTATGCGCATGGCAAAAGGACTTGGAGCTGACGTTACTGCTGAGGTATGCCCGCATCACTTTACACTTACAGATGCAGATATTACAACACCGGACAGCAACTACAAAATGAATCCACCGCTTAGAACCAAGGAGGATGTGCAGGCGCTTATAGAGGGACTTGTTGATGGTACAATGGATTGCATCTCAACAGACCATGCACCTCACTCTGACGAGGAGAAGAAAAAATATTTTGATGAGGCTCCTTTTGGAATCGTGGGACTTGAGACGTCAGCAGCATTAACATACATGACACTTGTAGACACCGGACTTATGGACATTATGGACATGGCAAAAAAAATGAGCCATAATCCCGCAAAGGTTATAGGAATTGACGATGACTATGGAAAGCTTACGGAGGGTTCGGTAGCAGATATCGTTATATTTAACCCCAATGTGGAATGGACTGTTGATGTAAACGATTTTGCTTCTAAGGGGCACAACACACCTTACGCAGGAAAGGTACTAAAGGGCAAGGTTATGGCAACCGTGTGTGAGGGGAAACAGGTATATAAGGCAAATTAATGTAAGGAGAAAGATAAATGATAAATAAGCTTATTGAAAATATTCAGAAAAAGGATGCACCGATCGTTGTAGGACTTGACCCGATGCTATCGTATATTCCGGAGCATATAAAGAAAGCGGCATTTGATGAATATGGAGAGACCCTGGAGGGGGCTGCAAATGCAATATGGGTGTATAATAAAGGTATCATTGATGCAACTCATGACCTTATTCCCGCAGTGAAGCCACAGATAGCAATGTATGAACAATTTGGAATCGATGGTCTTATAGCATATAAGAAGACATGTGACTATGCAAAGAGTAAAAATCTTGTTGTCATAGGAGATATAAAAAGAGGAGATATAGGTTCCACGTCGGAGGCATATGCAGTCGGACATCTTGGAACAGTTAAGATAGGCGAAAAATCATATGCACCATTTGACGAGGATTTCGTAACCGTAAATCCATATTTGGGTACAGATGGAGTAAAGCCGTTTGTAGATGTTTGTAAAGAATGTGGGAAAGGTATTTTTGTACTTGTGAAAACCTCGAATCCGTCATCCGGTGAATTTCAGGATCAGCTTGTTGATGGCAGACCGCTTTATGAGCTTGTTGCAGATAAGGTTGTGGAGTGGGGTGAAGCCTGCATGGGTGATACATACAGTAATGTCGGATGCGTGATAGGCGCAACATATCCGGAAATGGGTAAGATTTTGAGAAAGCTTATGCCAAACACATATATACTTGTTCCGGGCTATGGAGCACAGGGCGGTAAGGGATCGGATTTAGTTCATTATTTTAATGCTGATGGTCTTGGAGCCATTGTTAATTCCTCAAGAGGAATCATTGCTGCCTATAAGCAGGAAAAATATGCAGGATTTGGAGAGAAGGCATATGCTGATGCAAGCCGTCAGGCTGTCGTTGATATGCTGGAGGACATAAACGGAGCTCGTGCTGCAAGATAGTTCAGAGTTATTTTGGCTGATGCTCAAATTACAGGAGGAAACATGGGAAAGGTTAAGATAAGTGCCAATATTGTAAGACAGGAAAATATTGCAACGGATATTTTTTCGATGATCATAAAAGCAAAGGAAATCGCTGATTTGGCCAGACCGGGACAGTTTGTTGATTTATATTCGTCAGATGGCAGCAGACTGCTTCCAAGACCGATAAGTATTTGTGGAATCGATAAACAGGCAGGTACATTACGGTTGGTTTACCGCATAGCAGGGAAGGGTACAAGAGAGTTTTCAGAGCTTACTTCCGAGCATCAGATTGATGTACTTGGGCCTCTGGGAAACGGTTTTACCCTCTCGGATAAGAAAGCGATTATAATAGGCGGAGGAATCGGCATACCTCCTATGCTCCAGCTAGCTAAGTCCCTTGATTGCGAGAAAAGTATTGTTCTTGGCTACAGGGATGAGGAATTTTTAAGTGCTGAGTTTAAGAAATACGGAACTGTATATATGTCAAGTGACAATGGTGCCTTTGGTGTTAAGGGAACTGTTATGGATGCCATAAAGGAATATGGAATAACCGGAGATGTAATATATGCATGTGGACCTACTCCTATGCTCAAAGCAGTAAAGGATTATGCAGAGCAGAACAATATTGAGGCACAGCTTTCACTGGAAGAACGTATGGCATGTGGAATAGGTGCATGTCTCGGTTGTGTATGCAGTTCAAAGGATGTGGATGACCATTCGAAGGTAAAAAATAAAAGAGTCTGCAAGGATGGACCTGTTTTTTATGCTGAGGAGGTGGAGCTATAATGAATACAAAGGTAAATATAGCCGGTGTAGAGCTTAAGAATCCAATAACGGTTGCCTCAGGAACCTTTGGCTCAGGCATGGAGTATGATGAGTTTGTTGATTTAAATATTCTCGGTGCAGTAACTACAAAGGGTGTGGCAAATGTACCGTGGGAGGGAAATAAAACACCTCGTATAGCAGAGACTTACGGAGGAATGCTGAATGCAATAGGACTTCAGAATCCCGGTATTGATACATTTATGGAAAGGGATATCCCGTTCCTCAAAACAAAGGACACAAAAATCATTGTAAACGTGTGCGGAAAAAGTGTGGAGGATTATGTTTCTGTTGTGGAGCGTCTTTCTGACTGTGATATTGATTTGCTTGAGATAAATGTTTCCTGCCCGAACGTAAAGGAGGGCGGTATTGCCTACGGACAAAATCCCAAATCATTATATGAAATAACAAAGGCGATAAAGGCAAAGGCAAAACAGCCTGTAATTATGAAGCTCAGCCCTAACGTGACAGATATTACGGAGATGGCTAAGGCAGCAGAGGCGGGAGGAACGGATGCACTCTCACTTATCAACACGCTTACGGGAATGAAGATAGATGTTAAAAAAAGAACATTTGCAATTGCTAACAAGACAGCCGGCTTATCAGGGCCTGCAATAAAGCCTGTTGCGGTAAGAATGGTATATCAGGTTGCAAACGCAGTAAAGCTCCCTATTATTGGAATGGGAGGCTGTATGTGTGCCGAGGATGCACTTGAGTTCCTTATGGCAGGTGCAACAGCGGTGGCTGTGGGAACTGCAAACTTTAATAATCCATATGCAACAAGGGATATTATTAAGGGTATAGAGGATTACATGATTGATAATAATATTCAGGATATTAATGAACTGATAGGATGTGTGAAATAACCAAATGAGTTTATTCAAGAAAAGAAGATATTATTTTACTGATACGTCTATAGCAATAGATACAATAATAGCATATATAATGGCAATTATTGCGCTGATTATTGAAATTTCGGGCGTAATAAGCTCCATTGCAACAAGAGGACATGTGCCGGGAATATATGGCGTTTTATTTCTGTCAGCAATTATTCTTTCCGTTGTGGGATTTATATTTTCACTGTGGGGAAACAAGGCAGAAGAAGGCGGTGTCAGAGGAAAGCATGTATCAATACTGTTAAATGTTTTAGCATTTGTGATACCTGTAGTTATAATTATTTTTTAAAAGGAAAGTATTATGGAAGATATATGGGAGAGAACCATGCTTGCTGTAGAGCGGCTTGGTGATATAGAGGATGAGGAATGGAAGCTTCAGGACTCTGATGAAGACAGACAGAAAATTTTACAGCAGTTAAAGAAGTATTTTAATAAGGTTTCCGCATTTATTCTCTATTTGTATGATGTGTACCAGATTGATAAGCGGGAGCTTGACATAGATACATTGAGGCAAATAAATAATAACTTATATGAGGATATTTTACCGCAAAATTATGACACAAGCTTCGGAAATCCGGACTATGCAACAGCAATGCTTGGAAAAGAATACGGAAGCGTGTTGTCTTTTTTGTATTCTGAAATAAGAGCATGTATCGCTTATGTATATGAGAATAAGCTTCAGGAGTTTATTGCGACAGCGGAGCTGTTCATTCAAATATATGGCATGTTTTCACAGGGAGCTGAATTTCCGGAAGAAAAATATATAAGGGATGCGATATATTATCATATGTATGACTATGCAGATGTAATCGTTGAGAGAAGGACAAGGGAGACCATTGACAGTTCATTTACATTTGCTACAGATATCATTATGAACAGTGATTTAAGTGACATTAAATATTTGTATCTGTATGGTGAGTATATAGGTGAAAATGAAATAAAGACAGCAAAATTTCTGAACGGACTTTCCGAGGATAAGGTTCGTGCAATGGCATTTACTTATGTTCAGGGCTTTATAAAAGGCTTTGAGGTAATGAGAATAGACATCAAACCTAAAAAAACGGTTAACATAAGATATTCAATCGGTCAGGAGCGCATGGTAAGGTATGCTATTGAAATGTTTCAGGAGGAGGGGCTTCAACCTGTTATATTCAGATATGCAACAAGCCGTATAAACAGAAAACAGACACTACGGATTGGATATGTGGCAACGCCTGCAAATAAGCAATATGACTATGACCACCGCATGGATGATGCACTATTTTTGGATAAGGCTTTTGCAAAGAGAAAGCTTGAGGTCATTGAGGAAACATACGAAAAGTATAAGGATAAGGCCGCTGTTTACGCAGGACCTGCAGTAATAGAGACATTTGGGGAAAATCCGTTTAAGCCGGAGATAAAGAATACGGCAAACAAGCTGGATGAAAAACAAAGAGAGATTTCCGTCTGGTATTCCTCAAAGTCGGCTGATATTTCAAATCGTTATATGCCTAGAGATAAGTACAGTTTTACGATTATAGCTTATCCTATACCTGAGATAGGTGAAAATTTCGAGGAAATATTTGATGAAATTGTAAAGGTAAATACGTTAGATAATGACTTGTACAGAAACATTCAACAGAGTATTATTGATGAGCTTGACCAGGCAGAATATGTGCATGTCCTCGGAAGCGGAACGAATAAAACTGACATTAAGGTGATGTTGCATGCTCTTAAGGACCCGGATAAGGAAACAAAATTTGAAAACTGCCTTGCAGATGTAAATATTCCTTTGGGAGAAGTGTTTACATCGCCGGTACTTTCGGGTACAAATGGTATTTTGAATGTAAGTCAGGTTTACTTAAATGAGCTGAAATTTACGAATTTAAACATAGAGTTTGAGGATGGCAAAATAAAAAGCTATACATGCGAAAACTTTGATGATGAAAAAGAAAATCAAACATTTATAAAAGAGAATCTTATGTTTAACCATGACACGCTGCCAATTGGTGAGTTTGCAATCGGAACAAACACAACAGCTTATGTTATGGCACATAAATATGATATCTTATATAAACTGCCTATTCTTATCGTTGAAAAGATGGGTCCACATTTTGCTGTGGGAGATACTTGCTACAGCTACAGTGAGGACAGTGCTGTTTTCAATCCTGATGGCAAAGAGATAATTGCAAGAGAAAATGAATGTTCCATTTTAAGAAAGAGCGAGGACAGTGCTCTTAAGGAAAAAGCATATTTTAACTGTCACACTGATATCACAATACCTTATGAGGAAATAGGGGCAATTTACAGTGTGCACAAGGATGGAAGCAGGGTGCCGATTATTTTGGACGGACGTTTCGTTCTCTCAGGTACAGAGGAACTCAATAAACCCTTTGGGAATAATTAAGGGTTTTCAAACTTAAAAACCTATTATATAATTGAGTGTAAATTACAATCAGATGGAGGAAATAGTAAGATGGGTGCAAAGAAAATGTCAGCTGTCATTAAGGGTAATATGGCGGTATATGACGCAAAGACAAAATTGTCATTGGCTAAGCTTATTTTTTTAGGAATACTGGCAGGTGTATTTATAGCAATAGGTGCTTCAAGCAGTAGCGCCGCTACATATGGAATAACGAACACGGGAGTTGCAAAGACATTGGCAGGAGTTATTTTCCCTGTAGGTCTTATGCTTGTTGTAATTATGGGGGCAGAGCTTTTTACCGGAGACTGTCTTATGATTTTAGGTGTTGTTGACAAAAAGATTAAACTTACATCAATGATAAGAGTTCTTGTAGTTGTGTTTGTAAGCAATCTGGTTGGTTCACTTATAGTAGTTTTGCTCGTAAACCAAAGCGGGCAGCTTGATTATGGAAATGGTGCACTCGCAGCTTCAGTAATAAAAACAGCATATACGAAAATCAATCTTGGATTTGTAAAGTGCTTCTGTTCTGGAATTATGTGTAACATACTTGTATGTCTTGCTGTGCTTTTTGCAGGAGCAGCACATCATATTATGGGAAAAATCTGGGGTATTTTCTTCTGTATATGGGCATTTGTTATTGCAGGCTACGAGCACTGCGTTGCAAACATGTATTATATACCGGCAGGTATCCTTGCAAAGACAAGCGATACATATTACGACGCGGCTGTGCAGGCGGGAATGACAGCCACACAGATGGATTCCATGACAATGGGAAGATTTTTTATAGATAACCTTCTTCCGGTAACACTTGGAAATATTGTGGGAGGAATGTTATTTGTTGCGATTCCTCTTTACATAGGAAACAAACATGAAATACAGGATTAGATAAGGAGAGGAAATATGAGAACAGCTATTATAATGGGTTCAACCAGCGATTTGCCAAAGGTTGAGCCTGCGATACAGATATTAAAGGACTATGGCGTTACGGTTGATGTGAGATGTCTTTCCGCTCACAGGGCACATGAGGGATTAGCAGCATTCATCAAAGAAGCGAATGAGAACGGTACGGAGGTTATCATAGCAGCAGCAGGAATGGCGGCTGCACTTCCGGGAGTTGTTGCATCACAGACTGTTATTCCGGTTATAGGAGTGCCGATATCCGGTTCCGTGCTTGATGGAGTGGATGCACTTTTATCAATTGTGCAGATGCCGCCGGGAATACCGGTTGCAACGGTTGCAATAAATGGAAGTAAAAATGCGGCACATCTGGCTCTTCAGATTATGGCTAACAGTAATCCGGAACTGAAGGAGAAGCTTGTGGCTGCAAGAAAAGAAATGGAAGAATCCGCATTAAAGGCAAATGAGGAAGTAATGGCAAAATATAATTAATTTAAAGGAGATAGAAAGATGGCTAAATTACTTTATGAAGGAAAAGCAAAGCAGGTATACGAGACAGATAAGGCCGATGAGTACCTTATTCATTACAAGGATGATGCAACAGCCGGAAACGGTGTAAAGCATGATCAGTTTGAGGGAAAGGGTGTACTCAATAATACTATTTCATGTATCATTTTTGATATGCTGGAGGAAGCCGGAATTAAAACTCATATGATTGAGAAACTGAATGAGAGAGATATTCGTGTTAAGAAGGTTTCCATATTCCCACTTGAAGTTATTATAAGAAATATAACAACCGGTTCTTTTTGTAAGAGACTTGGTGCACCGGAAGGAGTTGTGCTTGACGAGCCTATATTTGAGATAAGCTACAAAAATGATGATTATGGCGATCCGCTTATCAATGAGGACCATGCAGTGGCACTTAAGCTCTGCAACCGTGAGGAGTATGCATACATTAAGGAAACAACACTCAAGATAAATCAATTGCTCAAAGAATTTTTCCTTAAGTTTAATCTTAAACTGGTTGATTTCAAGATTGAATTTGGTAAAACAGAAGACGGAGAAATCCTTCTGGCAGATGAAATATCTCCGGATTCATGCCGTCTTTGGGATGTTGAAACAAATCAGAAGTATGACAAGGATGTATTCAGACAGGATATCGGAGATTTGATAGAAACATATAAGGAAGTTCTTGCACGTATGCAGGGAAATTAATAAGTGTTAAAGTTCATTATTTAAACGATAAAAGCAGAAAAATTAAATAAATAAATGAAAACTCATGTTGATTAAAGAATCAGCATTCGTTATAATTTAATGAGAATTTACTTTAGGAGGTAAATAGCGTTATGGGTATTATTAGCAGATTTAAGGACATTATGTCAGCTAACATCAATGCACTTCTTGACAAGGCAGAGGATCCTGAGAAGATGATTGATCAGACTATGAGAAATCTTACAAAGGACTTGGGCAAGGTTAAGGAAGAGACAGCTGCTGTTATGGCTGACGAGCAAAGAAGTAAGAGAGAGCTTGATGAGTGCAACAAGGAAATTGCAAAGATGCAGTCATATGCAGAAAAGGCACTTCTTGCAGGCAATGAGGAAGATGCAATGAAGTTCCTCCAGCAGAAGAATCAGCTTACTGCAAAGCAGGCAAGTCTTCAGCAGACTTATGATGTAGCTGCTGCAAATGCAGTTAAGATGAGACAGATGCATGACAAGCTTGTAGACGATATTAATAAGCTCAATGCGAGACGTGATGCAATTAAGGCTAAGATGAAGGTTGCGAAGACACAGAACAGAATTAACAAGCTTAATTCTTCAATCACTGATTCTTCAAGCAGCATCAGTGCATTTGAGAGAATGGAAGCTAAGGCAAACAGTATGCTTGATAAGTCAAATGCAATGTCAGAGCTTAATCTTTCCGTTGAGGAGAGTGGAGTTGATTCTTTAGCAGCTAAGTATGACTCCGTAGCTGATGTATCTGTGCAGGATGAGCTTGAGGCTCTTAAGTCACAGATGGGGCTTAAATAATTGATAGGGTTAAATGATAAGCAGTCAGAGGCCTGTTGCTATACCGACGGGCCTCTGCTTATTCTTGCGGGTGCCGGTAGCGGCAAGACCCGTGTTATTACTCACAGAATCGCATATCTGATGGGAGAACTTAATGTTAATCCATATAATATATTGGCAATTACATTTACCAATAAAGCTGCGAAAGAGATGCGCGAACGAGTAGACAAAATAATTGAAACTGGTGCAGAAGGAGTATGGATAAGCACATTCCATTCCATGTGTGTAAGAATTCTCAGAAAGCATATAGAATGCATTGGAGGAACAAGGGACTTCAGTATTTATGATACAGATGAGCAAAAAGTGGTTATGAAGGAGACTCTTAAATATTTGAACTTAGACCCTAAGCTTTATCCGGAACGCGCAATGCTTGCTGCTATATCTAAGGCGAAGGAGGAATACATGTCGCCGGACGATTACGAGAAGGCGAATGCAACAAGCTTTCGGGGACAGCAGATTGCTGACATTTACAGGGAATATCAAAAACGTCTCAAAATAAGTAATGCTTTGGATTTTGATGATCTGATTTACCAGACCATTTTTTTATTTGAAACAAATCCGGATGTCTTAGCTGAATATCAGGAGAGATTTAAGTACATAATGGTTGATGAGTATCAGGATACAAATCACACGCAGTTTCTTATTGTAAAGCAGCTTGCTGCAAAATACAGAAATTTGTGTGTCGTTGGCGATGATGACCAGAGTATATATAAGTTTCGTGGTGCAAACATTTATAATATACTTAACTTTGAGGAAGAATATACAGAGGCAAAGGTAGTAAAGCTTGAACAAAATTACCGTTCTACGGGAAATATACTGAATACTGCCAATGCTGTTATTGCAAATAATGAGGGAAGAAAGGATAAAACACTCTGGACTGACAAAGAGGATGGAGAAAAAATATCCTTTCATAAATATTCTGATGAATATAAAGAGGCTGAGGGCGTGGTGTCCAAGATTAAGCAGATAAAACGGACAGGTGTGGATCTGGATAATATTGCCATACTATACAGAACGAATGCCCAGTCAAGAACGTTTGAGGAGAAGCTTATTTATGAAAATATTCCTTATAAGCTTGTAGGAGGAACAAACTTTTACTCACGTAAGGAAGTAAGAGATATAGTAAGCTATTTGAAAATTCTTGCAAACCCAAGTGATACAAATGCTGTAAAGAGAATTATAAATGTACCGAGGCGTGGCATAGGTGACACTACGGTGACAAAAATTTCAGATTTTGCCGCAGATAACGGAATGAGCTTTTACGATGCGCTTCTTGATATTGAAGAGGTGCCGGGAATGGCACGTGCTGCTGAGAAAATCCGGAAGTTTACGGAGATGATGGAGAGCATCAGGGAAAAAACGCATGATGGTTCATTTTTAACTGAGATATTTGATGAGATTGTTGAAAAAACAGGATACGTAAATGAGCTGAATGCGGAAGGTACGGATGAGGCAAGGGCAAGAATTGAAAATATAAACGAGCTTAAGAACAAGGTTGCAATTTTTGAGCAGGATAAGCAGGATAATGAAGAAGAAGCAACTCTTACAGAACTGTTGGAGGACATTGCACTTGTTGCTGATGTTGATGCTGAGGATACGGACGATAGCAGTAAGGTAACCCTTATGACGCTTCACAGTGCGAAGGGGCTTGAATTTCCATATGTTTTTATCGGTGGCATGGAGGAAGGTCTTTTCCCAAGTAGTATGGCACTGGATTCCGATGATCCGGATGCACTTGAGGAGGAGAGAAGGCTGTGCTACGTTGGAATAACACGAGCTATGGAAAAGCTGTATCTGTCAGCTGCAAGCCAGCGAATGGTAAGAGGCACTACCTGCTTAAGCGATACATCCAGATTTATAAAGGAAATTCCAAAGCATTATCTGGATGCAGAGGAGACCGAGACTGTTTTCAGTAAGCCGAAAACCTTTACGAATGTGGGATATGGCAGACCTAAAATGGCACAAAACGACTATGCTAAGAATAACCCATATACAAAGGCAAAGAATGACCCTGCTGCAAATCCGGGATTTGGAAAATCATTCCCTATGGGAGCACCCCTGACGGATAATTATGCACCCGGAGATACGGTAAAGCATATCAAATTTGGCAAGGGAGTAGTAAAATCGGTTACTCCTGCCGGAAGTGATAAGGAGATTGTAGTCGATTTTGAGCGTGTCGGGGAAAAGAGAATGTTTTTGTCACTTGTTAAAATGAAAAAAATATAATCTAACAGTAGAAAAAATTGTTTTCTTGTGATATAATTTTGCATTATATATTAGAGAAAGGGCGGTAGCAAGCATGAAAAAATATGATGAGGTTAAAATAGTTAAAGAAGATGAGTGCATTGAAGAAGCAAAGAACGCATTTTTATCAGTAGCTCTTATTGTTGGTGTTATCACAATAATAGTAGGAATCTGTGTAGCAGTTTACAAGTATCTTACACCTGATTATCTTGATGATTTCGACGATTTTGATGATGATTTTGATGACAGCTTTTTTGATGAGGATGAGGTAGACGAGTCTGTAAGAACTGAGGAAGCGTAAGAATCAGTTTTATAATTAAAGAAATTACTTAGGACAAGCCATCTGGAATTTGATTATAGGTCAAATTGTGGGTGGTTTGTTTTTTATGTAAGTAGGAAAGTTTCTTAAATGTACGTAAATGGAAAGGTGTGTGTAATAAACCGACAACTTTCAATTTGTGAAAGTGTTTGCTCTAAGTGATTGAAATATCTTCCAATTTAAGCTATAATTTACACAACATATAAACAATGCGTATTTGAAAAATTAAAAAATGAGTTGACTGCAAAAGTGATTGTAAAAGAATGAGTAGATTGGATTACGGAAAGGGTAATATGGAAAAGGTTACGACCGAAGCAACCTTTATCATTGTCTGCGTTTTTACAAAACTTTTCCTAAGATTGTCGACACAGTGTGTAGACAATCTGGTAAAATTCTTTCTTGGTCACATTATAGAGTTTTATTGCAGGTAGAAGATGAACAGGCTCGTGCCTGGTATGAAAAAGAAGCAATGACACAGACTTGGAGTGTACGTACATTGCAGCGAAATATTTCCTCTCAATACTATTACCGTATGCTTAAGACTCAGAAGAAAGAGCTTGTTGAACACGAAATGCAGGATATAACAGCGGAATATCAAAACGATAAGCTGGAGTTTATCAAAAATCCGGTTATTGCTGAGTTTTTGGGGCTTTCTTCTAATGCGGATTTCACAGAAAGCGACCTTGAGAAAAGTATTCTTTCCAATTTGCAGAAATTTCTTATGGAGCTTGGTAAAGGTTATGCCTTTGTTGCAAGGCAACAGCATATACACACCGAAAAACAGGATTATTATATTGACCTTGTATTTTACAATTATATCCTTAAGTGTTTTGTTTTGCTTGATTTGAAAACTGAAAAAATCTCTCATCAGGATGTTGGACAAATGGATATGTATATTCGTATGTATGACGAGTTGAAACGAAGTGAAGGCGATAATCCGACAATCGGTATTGTGCTTTGTTCCGATACAGATGAAGATATTGCAAAGTATTCAGTGCTTCACGGTAATGAACAGCTATTTGCGTCTAAGTATAAATTATATCTGCCAACAGAGGAAGAACTACGAGCAGAAATTGAAACACAAAAAATGATGTTTTACCTGCAACAGCAAGATAAGCAGAAAGAAGATAAATAAAAGCATCAGCTTAAATCAGAATTTAATGAAAAATAGCTTGACATTTTTTTACTATAATAGTATACTAGCAAAGGTGTCAAAACCAAATGGGATCTTAGCTCAGCTGGGAGAGCATCTGCCTTACAAGCAGAGGGTCACAGGTTCGAGCCCTGTAGGTCCCATTTTACATTAAACATTTTAATGTATATGGCGGGATAGCTCAGTTGGCTAGAGCACACGGTTCATACCCGTGGTGTCGAGGGTTCAAATCCCCCTCCCGCTATTTAAAGTAAAATCGTAAAAAAATGGGATAGAGTTTTTTGACTCTATCCCTTAATTATTTTATTCTAAGTATTGTGCAGCAACCCATCCCTGTTTGCCTTTAAATATGCCACTATTTACAGTAACATAATCCCAAGCATAGCCATCTTTGCTCACAGGTTCCTTTTCTCCTTTAAGCAAAACTTTTGTACCATCTGTCAGTGCACATACTACTTTTGAACTTGTTCCTGCCTGTTCTCTTAAATTTAATCCATTTGAAGATTTAACAGTTAATTCTTTAGACTGCTTTGCATTAAGTATTTCATTAACCCTGTTCTGTACTTCATCGTAATTGTATCCTGCCTTTGTAAGCTTGTCCTTGCGTTCCTTATCTACTCCCCATTTGCCATCTATTACTTCCTGAGCTATTGCATCTATTGTTTTAACGTTGTTTTTCTTAAATATCTTATTTACCTCAGCCTGTACTGCATCATAATCATAACCAGCCCTTGTCAGACGTTCCTTTCTATCCTGGTCAATGCCCCACTTACCGGCAACAACTTCCCTAGCAATAGCCTTTATATCTTTAGCTTTGTTTATTTCCTGTGCTTTGCCTCCTGACAATGCACCTACTTCCTTTGCTTCAAGATAATCTTTGTAGAAGTAATTTACATCACAATTTGTGCTTATACCATCAACTTTTACTGTTGAAGAATACTGCCATCCTACATACGGCTTAGCATACTGACATTCCTTGTAATACTGCGCAACCCACTTATCCCATTTATCAAATCTACTGTCGGTGAGTAAATTGTTAAACCAGCTTGTACTTGCATATATGCCAACTTTATAGCCAGCATTTATTATCTCATTGCAAAATACTTCTGCCATGTCTCCAATAACTGTTCGGGAACAGATTGCGGTTGTCCCATTATCTTCAAGGTCATAAAAAATAGGATAAGAAAGTTTCTTACCCTTGATTAATCTAAGCACATGATTGGCTTCACTTTTTGCTTTTGCAACGTCTGTTGCGTAAGAGTATAAGTATACACCATATGGAATACCTAGCTTTTCACACTCTGATGCATTGTGCTCAAATTGTTTGTCATCCTGCTTTTCGAAGTTTTGACCAAAACCACATCGCAAAATTGCAAACTCAACACCTGCGTTTTTTGCTCTCTGCCAGTCGATAACTCCCTGAAACTCCGATACGTCAACTCCAAATCTTTTCATATTAAAGTACCTCAATTTTTTCTTTTAACATATTAATTTCCTCGTGTAACATATTGTTTTCTGCCGACAGCTCTTGAATTGCCTTGACGCAGTATCCAAGTAAATAGAAATCGTTAATTCCTTTGATGTCCATAATGCCATCTTCATCATATCCACCACCGATTGTTAGCGTAGGGTCTAATTTTTCTATCTCATCCGCAATCATACCTATTTTCCAGTGTTCTACTCTGTTATTCCAATCGAACTGTACAATCTCAATTTGATTTAATAATTTCAGTGCATCAACTTCTGTAGGCTTAATATTGCTTTTTAATCTTATGTCCGATGCTGTTGTGGCTACGTTTCTAGCTGTAAATGTATCAGAAGTGCCAAATTCACCATATATTGTCAAATTGCCAGAACTATTTGAGGCTAATCGGTCAACTTTTCTAGTTGATGTACTTTGTGACCCAACAACAGTTAGATTTGTATGACCTTCTGCCGTTTTAAGACATACGCTTCCTGACACATTTGGATTGAACTGTGTGGTGCTAAATCTTGCTCTAAACCAATTTGATGTGATTAGATGACCGTCATTTGAATCATTTGCAATTGTACCACCAACAGTAATCGGTAAATTAAACCAAAAACCAGTACCATCTGAATAATTATAAAATCCTAAATTATTTGTGTTAGATGGTGTTGGCATTATTTTAAATTTATCATCTTTTAACGTTATGGCTGTACCTGTATTTATAATTCCATCAGCATCAACATTTTGTAAAGTACGTATTTTTCCTTGTGCTGTTATGTACCAAAATGGTTGGAATTTATTATTACCATCCTTATACTGAGAAGATATAACCCAAGTCTCTCCTTCACTAGAACTATTAGCTGGTTGCATAAATATTCTATGATATACACCTGATGCTTCAGTGTCAGCATATAATCTTTCATCTTTCATAGTCCATAGACCTGCTTTAAATTCAGCAGCACTGATATCTTGTGATACTACTACTTTATTACTGGTCACAGTTCCAGAACAATTTACTGAATTTGTATTAATATTAGTTAATGCATTATTCAAATCAGTTGTTGTTACTAAATCTTCAGTATTTATACCTTCCATATTATTTACAGTAGTTTCTAAATCTGTTATTCTCTGTCCATGCAAACTTATAGCAGATTGCATAAGACCTACACCACGGTTTATCTCACTAACCTCTTGTTTTTTAGCATAAGTTGATTCACAGAAATTTATAGTATCATTTTTTGATGTTGTAATTTTAGTATCTACTTCACTTAGAGCAATTATTATATCATCAATAAAATCCTTTAGTATTTTACCTTGGTTGGCTGATAACGGTTTATTGGTAGCTGTAGAAGTGAGATTGTCAATAACATCAGATACATTCACTTTATTTGTGGTAACATTTTCAATAAGTGTTCTATTAGATTTAATATAAGCAACGATTTCGCTTAATTGGTCAAGAGTAGTATCATCACTATCTGCAAGTGCATTTAATCGGTTATCTAATACATTTATTAACTCGCGGATATCATTATGAGAGTTGATAGATGTATTATGATTGGAAATTGCACTATTGATAAAATTAATTCTGTTTTCTTCATTTGAAATGCGGATTGCCTCGGCTTCTTGTCGGTGATTCTCATTTGTATCACGTAAGCTTTCATTTGCAATACGAGCGGTTTCGTTTTCCTTACGTACAATTTCATTTTGTTGACGTAAGCTTTCATTTGCAATACGGTCAGTTTCGTTTTCCTCACGTATGCTTTCATTTTCAGTGATTTGATTTTCAATTTCCACCAAATGCTCACGTTGCTGATTCAACTTATCAAATTCATATGAAGATATAATGTTGTCGTTTGGGTAAACCTGGGAAACAATGTCCATATGAATGGTTTTGGTGGAATAGATTTTTCCGGTTACCTTATCCGTGAAAGATAATTCCATTTCAGCACAACCGGAAACTGCTAGAATCTGTTCCGTCAACTCAATTAAAAGCCGTCCGTCCTCTATGAGGACAGGTTCATTAAGCACCGCATGACCATCAGGCTTACGGATACGGACATCTGTTTCCTGAGGATTTTGGAATACTTTTTTTATACCATCTTCAGTAACAGTTACTAAAAGATATCTTGCAGTATCCATTTGCTTTGCTGTAATTTGTATATATTTATCATTGATTAAATCAACGATTACTTCGGGAATTTTATTTGTTTGTTGAAGCTTGTCTAATTCACTTAATGTCATATTTATGAAACACCTCCTGATATGTTTAAAACTTCTTTAATTGCATTGATCTCGTCACGTAAGGATTTTAATTCTGTTTGTTGTCTTTGAATAATTGCTGTGTTTAAGGCAATAAATTCAGTATATCTGAGAGAATAAATATAAATCGGATTACCGTTTTCATCATATTGAGGAATTTCAATCTCTTTGCCGTCTTCATCAAGATTTATAATGTATTTTTGATCTTTGCAAAAACCAGCAAAATCCAAGTCGGTTAATCCTGTATCCTGCATTGCTTTTTCTACATCCTGAGAAATGAAACCAATATGAGTACGTCCTGATGTGCCATTTATAAATTGAAAAGAAACAGGAATCAGTCGTTCGAAAAATTCCATGTATTTGTCACTCAATGGTTCAATATATTTCTTTAAATTTTGATCGGAGGTTTCGATAGTTGAGGATGAAGCATATATGGTACTCCAACGTTTTTCTGAAAGACCCAATTTGACACCATTGTTTGTATTAGGATGACAACTTGCAATTCCACTTACAATTCCCATGGTAACAGCAGAAGATGATACGGTTTCTCCTGATATTAATGTTTGACTCACTATGTCACTAGTTGTAAGTATTGATGGGTAGCCATTAATAACGCCAGTTCCACCATCAACATAAATAACACCATTTACAGTAAAAACATCAGTATATAAATTACATAATCTTTCTATAACTGTACCGTCTTGTAAAATTGTACGTTGACTTAGGTCGTTTGAAAATTGTATATAATTAAATTTATTGATAGTTTTAAACTTAGTTAATTGACCAAAACGGAGATCTTGTTGTATTGAATGATCAGTTACTATGTCTATAATTTTTATATCTTCATTAAAATCTTGATCAATAATTTTGTAGCATTGTTTAGCTTTAATTTCTGTTGCATTAATTGTACCTGTAAAAGTACCACTTGTGGCAGTTATTGTTCCAGAAATGTCTGCACCGGCAGCCGTAATCTTACCATTCTGAATATTAATATATTTGGTATCGGATTGATATTGTCTGATTCCGTCAGTACCAATGTATGTACCTGACTTTTTGGATGACATGGAACTTATGCCATTATAAAAGGATTTTTCTCCAATCGTCCAACCTGCAATCTTAGCATAGGTGCTGGTAACTTCCATAATATCCTTATCAGCGGCATGTATTCTAAAAATGCTGTTATCGGTTGATTCACGTTTACCATTAGGGTCAATTTCAACATAATTGCCATCTTTTTCAATATACAAATAACCGCCACCGATTTTAGGAGATATAATGGAATTGGATGTAATGGTAGTAACACTATCACCCATCAAAGAGCTTGTTACCGCATTCTGAAAATCAACTAATCCATTAATATGTTCTTTTGGTATAGGTTTTTCCCACGTAATTTTACCGCCATTTAACTTGATACCTTCACTGGAAATAATAACACTACCATTTTTATCGCCAATCCATGCTTTCTGACCTGCTAAAAGATTGCCAATTACCGCATCACCTATAAAACCGTATACTGAATGGGGTTCTTTCGTAATCGGATCTTCGATGTCCATTTCTCCGATTCCTGCTCTCATGGACTGCCAGCCATCATCAGTAAATGCCATGACATTACCGGTAATTCTGCATTGCTTTAAGCCATAATTACCCTCATCATTCATCTTTTTGCAAAGAATCCCTGACTGTGTTATAGTAATTTCCTCTTCATCAGAGTTTTTAATTTTCATCAGCATTGAGTTTAGACCTTGTGCTTTTAACTCATTAAAGGTACTTTGTGCCTTATTTCCCTGTTCTGCCTGTTTGGTCACGGTAGGGTAGGAGGTAGCTATGGAGGAAGCTTGATTCAGGATGCTTTGGATATCATTGCCCATTACTTCTGTAGAACCAAGGCTTATCATTTGGTCTGAAAAGGTAATAGATAAATCAGAAGGATTAGATTCGTCAAAATCAACAGCAATCAGTCTCATTTTAAACAATTCATCTTCCGTTTTAACTCTGAAATAATTAAACATCGCAAATGAATGATAGAAATCTTTAAATTCAGGAAGAATTAAAAGATTATTTAAAGAGCATGAGAGAGTACGTTGTAGCATACATGCTTTTTGAAGTTCTTTTTCGGCTGCATCTAATAATTGTTTTGCTTTCTTAATGCATTCAGCTGTATCAATGTACCCATTATCATCTACCAAAGCATCAGAAGTATAATTGGAATTACTATAATTATCTTCACGTCTATATGAAGCAAATATCCGAAATAATTCATCTGCATCATCTGTAGAGTCAATATTATGGTTATGTAAATAATTTTTAAAATTCCATTTTTGCTGAAACTCTTTCTTTTCATTTTCTAATTCTTTGATTGAGTTTCTACATTCTTCCACCTGTTGCTTTCTTTGTGGAATCACACCTTCGATAAGTACATTTCCATTGTCATCCGTAAGTCCGGTAAGGATATGGTATCGTGTAGAATATTTTTTATATAAATCTTGGGCAGATGATTCTTTTGAGTCAGAAGTATCTGATTCTTTTAACTTACTTAATATACTTATACACGAATTGTAGCCTTCTGCAAAACCTTTTAACCTATTTAAACTAAACTTCTCAAAATATTCTCTTATTTCAGAATCGGACATATTGTCAATATGAAAATCAATTTCTGCCACAGATGATTTAGCCAAGGCTTTATATAACTTTTGTTCTGTATATGCCAATCGTTTATTAATGTCGCCATCCTCAGCGATGGTTAATGTAATTGCATATTTGTTTAAATCAGAAGTATTAGATTCTTCGGAATCAGTAGAAGTTGTACCTACAGGATATACATCTCTTTTATCAGAAGTTCTGGTAAACCTTAAAACACCACTCCATGTATGGATAATTTCAGTTTCATTATAACTTGTTATATAGCTTGTTGTTCCATCAACAACTTCAACATCATATCGGCTATCAAGATAAACCTCTGCTAGTTCTTTTATATTTCTATTTATTCCCTGATAAGATTGAGAATTATAATCTTTTAAACTGTATACTCCAATACCACTACTTTTACTTAATTCTTTTAATGCGTCCGTTACCGATTTATATTGTTCTGCTGCACTTGTTTTTTCCAGTTCCCCCACACTTGGCATCATGGAAGATTCAAGATATGTCAATTCAGAATAAGCATTTGTCAAATCGGTAAAATTCTTCAAATATTCGTTTTCTTGTTCCGCTTTTTTCTCCTGATATTCAAGTATTGCATCGGACAACTGTTTCGGCATCTCTTTTAGCTGATAAGGAGAAAACATGTGGATATAATTATCACCGGACATATTCACCGCTGCAACACAAGCAGTAATAATATCATCACCGCCAGTAACCCTAAAGCAGTTCTTTAATTGGTCAACATTTGATTCAATGCTTAGCTGGTTAGCAAGTTTTTTCTTGGATATTAAAATAGAAGTGTCTTTCCCAATAGCTTTGTTAGTGCCATTTTCATCATTAATGCCATTTTCATCATTAATGTAGCAGTCATATAAATTATATACATTAATTACCCTGTTAAGAGTATCAAATATAAATACAACATTCGTTTCCTGTGCAACGTCACCTGTTAAAAAATCATAAATACTTGTTCCATCTACAGTATATGTTCTTTGAAATGATGAAGCTAGTTCCGCTTCAGTATCAGGTGAATCATCTTTCGTAACATATTCGGGTACATTTCCTATTTTCCAATGTGGAGCCTTATCTGCTAAAACTCTATGTAATAATGAATGTTGTTCGTCTTCTTTGTTATAAAAAACAGTAGGGATAAATTTTCCTTCCTTTGTATAATTACTAGAAGAATACTCCGTTTTCACCATATCCATAGCTTCTTCATCATTAACATGAAGATACAGGGGCAGTTGTGCGAGTTCAACCTCAAGAGACTGTCCCGTAACAGTTTTAACGGTCTGTGCAGCATCCTCATAGGACACTTTAATCTGAAAGCGTCCATATCCCTTAACCTCAACAATTTTTAAATCAGACAGTTCATCCCAAAACGGACACCGTTCATTGTTTGTATATTGATTGACAGTAAAACTGATTTCGTCTATACCGTTTGCTTTGACGGAAAAGTGCCAGTTGTGGTAATTACCGATTTTATGTATTGTTTCAAATCCATTATTTTGAAGCAGGAGAGTAGGACGTTCTATTTTTCCGCTGTACGGATCACGTTTGATAATATTGCTTAAAGGTTGATTTGTCATACAATCACTCTCCTTATTTCTCTGTATTTTACTGTTAGCTCTACATTAGTTTCACAATCACAGGTCAGTTCATTCATACCGTCTACAAGATATAAAAAATTCCAATTAACGAAACAGTCAGGACTTGTTAGCCCGGTTATGATGTCATCTTGGGAATCCATCTCAAGCGTGCCGGTTATATTTTTAAAGGAGCTTTTGCATATAACGTTTCCTGATATATCTGAATTTGTTATTGTAAAATCTCCACTGCCATTTTTTATTGTAATCTGAGGATATACTTTTCTTTTAAGATCATTGTTTACCTGTATTTGAATCGTTTTATTCTCACCATTTACAATAAAATTATCCGTCCTTACATACTCTTTCGAAAAACCATAACCACAATTAGAAGTAGCAGTGATATTAAAACCAATTGTTCTTCCATTTATTTGGCGGGGTTTGACATTACAATATGCCATATAAAATACTTGAATGTAATCTTCCTGTTCAAAATACAATTCATGATATCCATCTTCACCCATAAGCCACTTTACTATATGTCGTTCCTCGTCCGACGAAAACCACATTTCATCATTTGCTATACACGGATTTTTGATGACACTGAAATTCCATGTGAGTACATTTGGAAATTGAGAAGTATAATAATCATAAACATCCTTACCAGGTGTTTGAACGGCTGTAACTTCAACTTCGCCACCATCAACAACTCCTTCATTACCATCAAAGCTGGCAATTATTATTCCATATTCATCTGAGCTGTGGCCATTGTATATAAATTTTGTAGCGTACATATTTTTTCATCCTTTCTAATATGGAATAATGACAAATATTTATGATGCTTTATCCATATTATTTTTACATTTATTCAACCAAGCCTTATATTCAACTTTAATC
>CAMWGV010000041.1 GCA_947173945.1 uncultured Lachnospiraceae bacterium | reverse complement strand
AAACAAGATTCTCATAGGTGGAAAGAACCTGTTTTGCCATATCTGTATTTTGGGAGAGAATCAGCATATTAGTAAGGTTCAGCAACTGTTGCAGCATATCATGTGATTCTGCCAGCCCGAGGTGTGTATATTCCTGCCGGATAGTTAAAGCAGTATGGAGCATTTCAGCAGCCTCTTTCGTTTTTTTCAGCAGCAGGTATGTATTGGAACGATTGCAGTACAGGGTTGAAAGCAGATTTGCTGTCTGTTGGTTAGCAACTTCAGTATGGTATTTGTTACTACAAGGAAAAAATCCCACAATTAACATTTCAGAAACATTTCTTCAAACATTTATAAACAATCGGATAGTAGAATGCAAACAACAGGTGAGAGAACACTTGAAGATAAAATTTGAATGGAGGTTGTTTATTATGAAGAAAAAGGATTTTGTAACATTACTTTTAAGTGTAGTTGGAGGGTTGTTGTTTTCAATCGGTATGTGTATGGCACTGATTCCGGAATGGGATGCCTTTACTCCCGGTGTTATTGTCTGTGCAGTTGGAGTCGTAGTTTTGTTGGTTATGTGGATCATACATCGAAAGATGAGTGGCAAGGCTGCAATCGCATTCAGTGGAAAAACAATTGCAACAATATTATATGGCATTTTCAGTACACTTGTATTTGGTGCCGGAATGTGCATGATCATGGTGTGGAACATTATGGTATGGGGAATTGTTGTTGGTGTTGTTGGTATCATTTTACTTCTGTTCCTTATCCCTATCTGCAAGGGCTTGAAATAAAACAAAAATGGTGTGTACAAATCGGATGAAAAGAGTTTATAAATAATAGTTTAAATAAAAAGATTTAAGGAGGAAAATAAAATGGCAAAATCAAAACTTGTAAAAGCAAATGAAAAGGTTGCTGATGGAGTGGTAGGTACATATAAGAAAATTGAGAATGGAGTGGTAGGAACTTATAAGAAAATTGAGAATGGTGTTGTTGGTACTTATAAAAAGGTCGAGGATAAGTTTGTTGATAAATTTTTGACACATGAGGGTGAATCTGTAGAGGATGCAAAGAAACGTCTTGCAGAAGAAGAAAATGCACGTAAACAGTCTGCGAAGGAGGCTGCAGAAAAACGTGCTGCGGCACATTCGGCAGGGTCAGCAACGGATATTGGAAAGGCGAGTGTAGAAGCAAGCCGTGAGCTTGGAAGAGCTAGTGTTGAGGCAAGTAGGAATGCTACAAAACATTAATCTGAAACTATGTCTACGACCCGTATAGTACGAAAAGACTAAGTGGGTCGTTTGCGTTCTTTATAGGGATTTCCACAGTAATTTGCTGCAGTTGAGACATGGGGATAAAAAAATTATAAAAATATTTGAAATATAAACAAAACTGAAACATTTTCATGGTATTATAACTATATGAACTGATAGACAATTGTGAAATTCCCTATTTTCATAACATAGTTGTACAACGGACGTTTGCAAAAACTTAAGTTTCGCAATTGCCTAATATGAACCGACAGTAGGAGGAGTTTTGCCTATGTTTAAAATATTAGTAGTAGAAGATGACAGGGAACTGAATTATTCCGTTTGCACGTTCCTCAACCAAAGCGGCTATGAAGCAGTAGGCTGCCTGAGTGTCAACGAAGCATATGATTCCATGTATAACAATACGTTTGACCTGATTATATCTGATATTATGATGCCGGGGATTGACGGATATGAGTTTGCAAAAACCGTGCGGGAATTAAATGAGGATATACCAATTCTGTTTATGACTGCAAGGGATGATTTCGCTTCCAAACAAAGGAGTTATCGGATCGGTATAGATGATTACAT
This sequence comes from uncultured Lachnospiraceae bacterium, assembly GCA_947173945.1. GTDB lineage: Bacteria > Bacillota > Clostridia > Lachnospirales > Lachnospiraceae > Coprococcus_C. Next base: position 24,083 of record CAMWGV010000041.1, on the reverse strand, counting down.
GATAAAGCCTATCGATTTGGATGAGCTGATTTTGCGAATTGGGGCATTGCTGCGACGGGCAAAAATTGCAAGTAGTCACCGATTGGAAATTGGGGGGCTGGTACTGGATGCAGACGAGCGTACCGCTGTTTTTGAAGGGGAGGAAATTTCCCTGACAATGCGTGAGTTTAATATCCTGTATAAGATGTTGTCATATCCGAAAAAAACATTTACACGTACCCAGTTGATGGATGAATTTTGGGATGCAGAATCCAATACGGCAACTAGAGCGGTAGATGTTTATATGACGAAGCTGAGGGATAAATTTTCCGGATGTGATGCATTTGAGATTGTTACGGTTCATGGTCTTGGGTATAAGGCGGTGGTGAAATGAGGGAAAAGTCTTCTAAGGAGAAACGTTTGCGTATTTTGGCAGGTATTCAGAGGTATGTTGTATTTTTTATATTTATTGCGTTCATTATTACCTGTTGCATGCTCGTATTTCTAAAATTGATGGAAAATGCTATGGAAATTTCTTTTTCCGAAGATGATCTTCGTTATGCCGCACCGCTTACCTTTGGCAATGTTATATTGCTCAGCCTGATTTGTACGATAATAGACGGGCTCAGGCGGAAACATATAGTTGAGCGTCCGGTGAAACGTATTATAGGTGCGGCTGAAAAAATTATGCAGGGTGAATTTTCTACACGTATTGAGCCCCTTGGAGGCTATAGTAATATAGATGGTTTTGATGTGATTATCTTATATTTTAATAAAATGGCGGAGGAGCTTTCAGGAATAGAAACACTCCGTACTGATTTTATTGCCAACGTGTCACATGAATTGAAAACCCCTCTTGCTGTGATACAAAATTATGGAACCATACTCCAACAGCCAAATCTTTCGGAAGAGAAACGGATAGAGTATGCAAAGACTGTTACAGACTCGTCTCGCAGGCTTGCAGATCTGATGACCAATATTCTGAAACTGAACAAATTGGAAAACCAGCAGATATACCCTGATAGACAGATTTATAACCTCGGAGAACAGCTTTGTGAATGCCTTTTAAATTTTGAAAATATGTGGGAGCAAAAGGATATAGAAATTGAAACGGACATAGAGGAAGAAGTTTTTGTAGAGGATGATGCAGAACTGCTGACGTTGGTGTGGAACAATCTGTTTTCCAATGCCATGAAATTTACGGAACCGGGTGGCAGGGTTACTCTGAAAATGAAATCAGACAATGAGTGGGCTGTTGTGCAGGTGTCTGATACCGGTTGTGGTATTCCTCCTGAAGTAGGCAGGCATATTTTTGAAAAGTTTTATCAGGGAGACACTTCACATGCTACACAGGGCAATGGCTTGGGACTTGCACTTGTAAAGAGGGTGATAGAAATTGCTGATGGGGATATATCAGTCAGCAGTGAAACAGGAAAGGGCAGTACTTTTACTGTGAAGCTTAGGAGAAAAAGCGATGGAGCGATTTATACAAATACTTAAAAAAATATTTTGTTTACCACCGCTGCCTACGGTAGTGTTTGCGTTCTTTGGCTATGCGCTTATAATTTTGGTTGCAGCTTTGCACATAAATATTCCTGCAATACAATATTTGGCATATATAGGTTCTGCATATGCACTTATTATAACAATTACGGGGTTTCCTTATTTCACGAAATTTGTTAAGGCAGTCAGACAGAGCATAAATGAACATCCGATTATGAAAAGGTTGAGAAGTACATCTATGGGGAAACGCTTTTTTAGTGACGTGCGTTTCCGCACGGAAATTTCGTTGTATCAGGGATTGTTTATAAATTTATTGTATATTGCCATAAAAATGTTTTCCGGTATTCGTTATCGTTCGTTATGGCTTATATCTTTGGCAATTTATTATATGCTGCTTGTAGTAATGCGATTGATGCTTCTGCATAAGGGTAAAATGAAAACTGACAGGCCTCCAATAGAAAATGAGCTTTACCGTTACCGTCTATGTGGAATTATGCTGCTTGTGATGAATCAGGTACTTGCTGGTATTGTGATATTCATGGTGCATCAAAACCAAGGGTTTGATTATCCGGGAGTATTGATTTATTTTATGGCACTGTATTCTTTTTATTATGTTATTACAGCTGTTATAAATCTTGTCAAATTCAGAAAACACGGAAGCCCGATTATGTCGGCTGCGAAGGCAATCAATTTAGTGGCAGCAATGGTATCTATACTGTCATTGGAAACGGCTATGCTTGCACAGTTTGGTGGGGAGGATGAAAAATTCCGTGCTGTTATGACGGGGGCAACAGGTGGTGGTGTCTGTACCATTGTGATTGGTATGGCAGTATTTATGATTTACAAATCAACAAAGCAAATAAAAAATTTTAAAGATAATAATACATAGAAGTAATGTGAATATTTTGCAGGTAAGTGATAGCTATTTCAGGCAAAAAATGAAAGGAGCGGACCGTTATGGATGAAAAAAATGAAATCTTCAATTATACGTATTCTGCAGCACAGCAGAAGGAAATAAAGAGTATTCGTGAAAAGTACACACAGCCAACACAGGAGGAAGAAAAGATGGAGCGGCTGCGACGTCTGGACCAGAGTGTGACAAAGCCTGGTACAATCGTTTCGCTGATTGTAGGTATTGTCAGTGCTTTAATTATGGGGACCGGCATGAGCTGCACAATGGTTTGGGGAGGAGTATGGTTTATTCCAGGTATAATTATTGGTGTAATAGGTATGGCGGGAGTTGCAGCCGCATATCCGATATATAATTATATAACAAAAAAACAGCGGGAAAAGGTGGCTCCGGAAATTATACGGCTGTCAGATGAATTGATGAAATAATGTTCATGCATGATACAGAGGCAGAAATCATATTTTATAATCTGTTTTTAGCACCCCATTCACACATTCCGTCTAAAATGGGAATTAAAGATTTCCCACGCTCAGTAAGGCTATATTCTACCTTAGGCGGAATTTGTGGATATTCTTTTCTGTTGACTAGCTGGTCTGCCTCCAACTCTTTTAAAGTAGAGCTTAATGTTTTGTACGATATTTCATTGATATATTTTTTCATTTCATTAAAACGAACAACACCAAACTCCATTAGAGTATATAAAATAGTCATTTTGTATTTACCATTAATCAGCGATAATGTATAACTAAAACCTGTTGTTTCAAGACATTCATTTGCAATGCAGCGTTTATCCATTTTTACACTCTCCTTTAGGTAAGTATATAACTTAAATGCAAGTATCGCACCTGAATGTGCGTACTTGATTTGCCTTTTATTCATGCTAAGATTATAGTATCAGGTGTGGATAAAGTCAATCCCACAGCAATAAGGAGGATATATCGAATGAGTAAAAAAGTAGTTGTAATAACAGGAAGTCCCCGAAAAAATGGAAACAGTTTTGCCATGACTGATGCTTTCATTAATGCAGCAGAAGCGAAAGGGCATACTGTGACACGTTTTGATGCTGCATTGAAAAAAGTGGGCGGTTGTCGGGCTTGCGAAACATGTTTTTCCACAGGAAAGGCCTGTACATTTGATGACGATTTTAACACAATTGCCCCTGCAATTTTGGAAGCTGATGTTATTGTATTTACTACCCCTGTTTATTGGTACTCGATCCCGGCACAGATTAAAGGTGTCATTGACCGTATTTTTTCTCTTGTTGTTGGAGGAAAAGACATTGCAGGGAAAAAATGTATGCTGATTACTTGTTGTGAGGAAGATGACATGTCTGTTATGGATGGCGTTCGCATTCCGATTGAGCGTATGGCTGCTTTGAACAAATGGGAAATGGCAGGCGAGGTTTTAATTCCCGGAGTACTGAATGTTGGGGATATTGATAAAACCGATGGCTGTAAAAAAGCCGCTGATTTAGCTGAAGCAATATAAGAAAACCTGAATTGAGGGGACGTAGATCCTTAAATTGCCGGTATAAGATTCCTTTATATGGAGGTATCTTAAACCGGCAATTTTTGTGTCGCTATGTCGGAGACGAACCGGTGTGCCTGTCGGAAACAAAGAAACCGGAAATCTCGATTTATAATCGAGCTGTATGTCCATAAAGAAAGTATTTCACACCCAAAATTCTGTATTTGGCACCCTTCCCGCCAATAGAAAAAATAAAAAGCCGATATAATAATGATAAGGTTTTTTATTGCATATTCCATGAAAGAAAGGAAGTTGAAAGACTGATGAAAATAGCGGTTTGTGACGACGATAAGGCAGCAAGGGAGCATATTGTTTCGCTGATAAAAGAGCAGATACCGAACGCAGAAATTATGACGTTTGCAACAGGGGAAGAAATGCTGAAATTACGGAGTAGTTTTGACATTTCTTTTCTTGATGTGGAAATGAGGGAAATGTCGGGAATGGATATTGCAAATCATATCCGGCAGGAGGAACAGGGAAGAATAAAGAGCATTATTATTTTTGTGACAGGATATGAAAAATATATGAATAGAGCATTTGATGTGTCTGCGTTCCATTATCTGCTAAAGCCCATTGACGAAGAGAAGTTCCGTAATGTTTTTGGGTGCGCACTGAAAGAGCTGTCCGTAGCGCAAGAACAGACAAAACGGTATATTTTAGTAAGAAGCTCTGGGGTACAACAGAAAGTTTATATAAAAGACATTTATTACATTGAGAGTGCAAATAAAAAAGTTATTATCCATACAAGGACAGGAATATTAGATAGTTATGGAAAAATGGACGAATTGGAGCAGATGACAGGCAGCAGCTTTTACCGTTGTCATAGGTGCTATCTTGTGAATATGGAGAAAATTGTTTCTTATAATGCCAATACGATTGAAGTTGTAAATGGGGATAAACTGATACTTGCGCGGAAGAAATACAACGATTTTATCAAGCGGTATATGAAATATGCAAAGGACGGAGGGGTTGTCAATGTATGATGTAGGGCTGTCTGCTTCCCTATACCTTGTGAGCAGCATAGTGGGCGGTATCTATATACAGAAATTTCTTAGGGGAAAGTATAAGAAAAAGTTTGTCCTGTTTGCATGGACAAGCCTGTATTTTATTATCCAAAGTGTGGTACTGGATAGGATTGACTGCACCTATCCGTTAAGAGTGCTTACGAATATAGCAGTTGTTTTACTTTTACTAATGCTGTTGTATAACAAAGATTTCTTGAAGCAACTATTTGTGGCTGTTAGTTTTGTTGCAGGAAAAGAGATAATCATATATATCATAGTGGTTATAAATTATGGTGAAATATGGGTCAGCAGTAAATTTTTAGCAGTTTTATTAAAGAAGATAACTACTATGAAAGAAAGTGAAATGTGGATTTGCATTTTCAATGTAACGAATGTGCTTGTCCTTATTTTATTCTATACTTTGCTGCTGATAGTTTATTTTTCCATAATCAGCAGAAAATTCGTCAGAAAAGATTATCAATTCAAGAAACATGAATATACTTTTTTAATTCTCCCAAATGTGTCAACATTGTGTATTTCCATTACCATTAGAATAATGATTCTATCAGTGAAAAATAGTACATCGGCAACTCTGTTTCAGGAAGTACCTGCAACTATGTTTTGGGTGCCGTTTATCTGCTTTTTATTATTAGGTGTCAATATATCTTCCGTTATGCTCTTTCAAAAGTTGGTACAGCTAGGAGAGGAAGAACAAAAACGTGCCATACTTGAAAATCAAATGGTGCAAATGCAGCGGGAAATTGAAGAAATACAAGATATATATGCCGATATGAGAGGGCTTAGGCATGATATGAAAAGCCAATTAGAAAGTATAGCAGCAGTTATCAGAAGAATATCCGGTAAGGATAAAGAAGAACTTGACAATTATATTGAAAAAATGGAAACAACAGTCAGCAGGTTAGATTTTGCATATAGCACAGGAAATCCGATTACAGACGTTATCATACATCAAAAGAAACAGGAAGCCGAAAAACAAAATATTTCTTTTGAAGCAGATTTTATTTATCCCGATAAACAACAGATAGATGTTTATGATATAGGAATTGTGCTAAACAATGCATTGGAAAACGCAATCGAAGCAAGCAGCAAGGTTGATGGAAAGAAAAGTATCAATCTGCACGCTTACATGAAAGGAAATTTGTTTTTTATTGAAGTGGAAAATGATTTTTCCAGTGAAATTATGTTTGATAGCGAAACGGGGCTGCCAATCAGCAGCAAAGCAGACAAGCAGCTTCATGGTTTAGGCATGGAGAACATACAAAGGTGTGCAAGAAAGTATATGGGCGATATAGACATAACAATTCACAATACGGGGAGCAGAAAGAAATTTAATCTTACAGTAATGATGAATGGAAAACCTGTGGCGGCAATCTGAAATTGCACCAGAAATTTCACACCCTAAATTCCGTAGTTCACGCCAAACTTATGAAAAATATTTGTAGATTGGCGATAAACCAAATAGAAACTATTTTAATAACAGGGAGAGGAAAGGTGTTTTATATGGCAATGGAGATTACAAATAATTACAGTAACTATGCGGCAAATTATTTTGATAGTGCAAAAAAATCGGATAGTAAGTCAGCAACTGAGGTAAGTACAAACACATCAACAAACAACAAGGATAAAGTACAGGATTACTACGAAAAATTATGTAAAAAGTTTCCACAAATAAATTTTAATACAAAGGGCGGTGTAATACCGAGCAACAGCAGTAAAGTTACTGTAAATCTCTCATATGACTGTTTAAAGAAAATGGCAGATGATCCAAAATTTGCAAAAGAAATCGAATGGAACTTATCGGGAGAAGTGACGGCAAATTCAATGGTTTATGGTTGGGCGCAAAGAGATGGTGTCGTACTTGGGGGTAGAACCGTTACATATGATGCCAATGGCAACAGGCAGTCGTCTTGTGGCGGCATGAGAACAGCAAATGCAGGAAATAACAATACTAATAAAACACAGAAAAAATATAAGGCAGAGGAAGAACGCTGGTTAAAAGCCAGAAAGAAACGTGAGGAAAAAGAAAAAATAGCTAAAAAGCAAGCTGAAGGACGGGTAGAGAAAAACGTAGCGGAAGAAGCGGGAAAAACGTATAGCAATACTAATGAATATAGAAATTATTTGACAGAAAAATATGATTGCATGAAAAGCTCTGATTATTCTGTGGCAATAAATAGTTCTCTTTTGTCAAAGGCTTTAGGAGATGAAAAGACATCAAAATGGTTGGAATACAATCTGTCTTTGATACCTAAAGTAATGGATAATATAAAATCAACAGTAGCAGCACGTGGAAGTCAGATAATAAGCTGTAATATTAAAATACAAGGATATGACAATATAACAACGGAATTGGTTACTAAAGCCGAAGCCGATCCGGGAACAGAAAAAGCAAGAGAAGAATTGGAAGAAAAGATTAAGGAGAGAAAAGAAGAAAAGAAAGCGCAGGAAGAAAAAGCGGCTAAAAGGCGGGAAGAGAAGAAAACAGAGGAAAAGGCGGCTGAAAGACAAGCAGAGAAAAAAACGGCCGAAGAAGCAGCAAAAGAAACGGGCGAATATACCATAAGTGTTACGGGTATGGATATAAAGGCTGTTATGCAGAAAGTTATAGCTGCCGCTTCTGGTACATCTGTGCCGATAGGAGCAAGCTTTGATATAAAAGCGTAAATATTGTTTTTCTCTTATTTCGCAGAGGTGCTTAAATAGGTGTTTCTGTGGATTGGCGATAAACCAAATAGAAACTATTTTAATAAGAGGGAGAGGAAAGGTGTTTTATATGGCAATGGAGATTACGAATAATTACAGTAATTATGCAACAAGCAGCACAAATACTAAAAAAAATGCAGGTAGCACAAAAGATAGTAATGTGACAACAAGTACGGTGGAAATGAAAACTTCAACACCTGGTGTAACCAGAACAGAGCAGATCAAAACGGGATATAGTAATGTTAATGATTATTCCAAATATTTGCAGGAAAAATACAGCTACATGAATACAGGAACTACTTCAATGCAGGGTGTTCCAACAACGGTATCGGTATCAAGTGCATTTTTGAAAAAATGTATGAATGATCCGGAAAAGGCTACATATTTGGAGGAAAATCTGGCAGCATTGCCAGAATGTGCTTCTTATGCTGTATCGCATGCACAAGGAACATTAACAAGTATTTCCTATAAAATTGATGCGAATGGAAATATAACCGGAATATCATCAGGAACAAATGACCCGGACGGAAAGATAGCCAAAGAAAATGCAGAAAGGAAAGCAAAAGAAAAGAAAGCGCAGGAAGAAAAAGCAGCTAAAAGGCGGGAAGAGAAAAAGGCAGAGGAAGAAAAGGCGGCTGAAAGACGTGCAGAGAAAAAAGCAACCGAAGAAACAGGGAAAGAAACTGGCGAATATACTGTAAGTGTTACGGGTACGGATATAAAGGCTGTTACGCAAAAAGTTATAGCAGCTTCTTTGGGTATGTTCGCGCCGACAGGGGCAAGTTTTGATATAAAGGCATAAATATTGTTGTCTTCCTTATTTCGCAGAGGTGCTTAAATAGGTGCCCCTGCGAATCGGTATTTAAACAAACAAAAACTATTTTTAATAACAGAGAGGAAAGGTGTTTTATATGGCAATGGAGATTACGAATAATTATAGTAATATGGAACAGGTGAACACGGAAAAGGAAGTGCAGACAAAAACAGTAAGAAAGGAAACAGAGAAAAAGAGTATATATGGAAGCAGTCGGGAATATTCGGAATATCTGAATAATAAGTATGCTTGTTTGACACCAACAAAGGATAGTTCCGTATCGATCAATTCAAGTTTATTTTCAAAGGCGGCAACTAATCCGAAAACTGCTGAATGGCTGGAAAAAACCCTCTCTCAAATGCCGGACTGTATTAACAAGATATGCGAAAATTCTGCTAAAAATGGAGCAAGGCTTGTCAGTTTGGAAATTAGTATAGATAGCGAGGATTGTATCACGACAAAGTGTGTAGGTATTTTTGAATCTAATCCCGGCACAGAGGAATCTAAAAAAATGCTTGAGGAAGCAAGAGCCAGAAACAAAGAGCGTAAAGAAGAATGGGAAAAGCTGCTTGAAAAGAACAAAGAGAAGAAAGCTGAGCAGGAGAAGCAGGCTGAGAAGAAATTGGAGCAGAAGTCTGTAGAAAACCGGAAATATGATATTACTGTAATGGGAACAGATATGGAAAAAGCTGTAGATAACCTTATCAGTAAAATAAGTATGGGTAGCAATGCCATATCGACGGAAGCAACAGTAGTAGGATTTGATATAAAGGCATAACAGGCAAAAGGGGCTGCCACTCTAAGGGAAATTCCTTAGTGTGGCAGCCCATTTGTCTGTTGCAGGAGTCAAAGTTTAGGGGTGGTTTTTCTTTTTTAGTCATCCTATAATAAAGTAGAAACCTTACAAAAGCTGTAAGTGGTATTTGGAAATTCTTACTGCTATACTGAAAGCAGAAAACAGACAGGAAAGGAGAATTTCTATGAATACATCAGATAGAATTTTACAGGTTGAAAATTTAACCAAGACATATGGAAAGGGCGACAATAAAACGGAGGCATTGAAAGGCATTTCATTTGACGTGTTGGAGGGTGAATTTTTAGGCATTATGGGTGCTAGTGGCTCAGGAAAGACTACATTGCTGAATTGTATAGCAACGATGCTTCGTCCCACATCTGGCAGGATTATACTTAAGGGACAGGACATTTCAGGCTTCAAGGGCTCAAAGCTTGCGGACTACAGGGGAAAAGAGATTGGATACCTTTTTCAGGAATTTGAGCTTTTGGATAACCTGACTGCAAGAGAAAATATTACACTTCCGCTTTCCCTGCATGGCATAACTGCAAAGAAGGCGGAGGCAGACATACAGGCACTGGCTGTTATGCTGGATATTACCGAGGTGCTGGATAAATTTCCGGGGCAGATGTCAGGCGGGCAGAAGCAGCGTGTAGCGGCAGCAAGGGCACTCGTTTCTTCACCGGACATCGTTCTTGCAGATGAGCCTACAGGTGCGCTTGATAGTAAAAATTCAAAAACGCTTATGGATAAGCTTGCAACAATAAATAAGGAACAGGGAAAAACCATTATGATGGTAACCCACGATGCAAATGCGGCAAGCTATTGTTCCCGTATCATGTTTATTCAGGACGGATGTATTTTCCATGAGCTCCGAAAAAAAATTAATAAGGAATCAACTGCCGACTTTTATGACAGGATTGTAGCTGTTATGGCACAATTGGGAGGAGGTAGTGTCAATGTTCTTTAAACAGGTATGGCGGAATGCCGCAAAAAACAGAAAAGGAAATGGATTATTTTTCGGTTCGCTTGTAATTGCTATAGTGGCATTTTATACACTCCTTTCACTTGGGGAACAGGATGTTATGATATACCTTGCAAAGGTGGAGAGTGATGCGGTGAGAAAGCTGCTTATGCTGCTTCCTGCCGTTTATGTGGTTTCTCTTTTCTTTGTATTTTTTCTTGTATATTTTGCATGTAAATATCAGACGGACAGTCGGAAACGTGAATTTGGAATGTACCTTATGCTTGGAATGAAGCGAAGCAGGATGTTTTTTATGCTGTTTCTTGAAACACTTTGGAGTAGCCTGATTTCACTGCTGATTGGTATTCCTGTGGCATTTTTTCTGACTGAGGGAATCAGTCTTGCTACGGCAAGGATGGTAGGGCTTGGCATTATCGGGCATCATTTCTCTTTTTCAATGAGTGCCATCATTTGGACTGTATGTGGATTTGTAATTGTTCAGTTGATTGCCATGCTCATTATATGTGTAAGATTGGCTAAAACCCAGCCGGCAGATTTTTTAAGCTCAGGTGCACAGGAAAAACAAATATCTATGTCTATTTCACAGAGTACTGAATTTTTTGCAATTGGTGTTATTCTACTGTTTGTGGCATATTATCTTGGAGTTTTCAGACTGCATACACTTGATGCCCGGGTTTTTCTTACAATTATTGGTTGTGGAATTATGGGAACATTTACACTTTATAAGGGGCTTGGTGGATTTCTTGGCAGACAAATTAAAAGAAAGAGTCCAAATGCGGTGGGACTTCAGACATTTACGTCAAGACAGGTACAGGAAAATGTGCTTTCGCAGCACAAATCACTGGCGGTGGCATCGCTTTTGTTACTTATGGCGTTTGCCTGTGTGTCCTATGGTATATCAATGGGCTTTGGAAGGAGTGCGAGCCGTTCTGCAGATTTTTCCATGTTTGGTGAAGAACAGCAGATCAATAGTATTTTGGAGCAGGAAGATGTAAAGGAGATGGTTAAGACATCATATCCAATGTATCTTTCTATGATAAAGCAGGAATATTGGGAAGGAGAAGAAAAGGAATTTGACATGTCAAGGTTTGTGGCTGCTGTTGCAAAGGTAGATGGCACAGAAAATATTCTGGAAAATCTTCATATTGATTACATCATAGCAGAAAGCTCATATAACCAATTACTGAAATCAATGGATAAGGATGAAATAAATCTTCGTGAACATGAGGTGGCATTATATTCCTCTATGGCAACGGATGGAAATTTTGGGATAATGGTTGAGGAATCACTAAAAAATAATGCAGCTATTGGCATAGACGGAACAGAGCATGCTATTGCATCCAAGCTTTATTATGATAATATTGTAGCAGACAGGGCGATTACTCTTTATATGGCATTGATTGTGCCGGATGAGCTTTTTTATGAGCTTGCAAGGGAGCCGGAAGTATATTGTCAAAATGTGAGACTTAAGGATGAACTGGTTGATGAGTTGGGTCTTATGCAGGCGGTATCCAAAATGGATGACAGGCTTGCACAGACGGGAGTGGAGTATGACAGCTTTCTTGTGGGAATTGGAAGAAATTTGTTTTATACAGTGTCAGCAAGCTATCTGACCATTTATTTGGGTGTACTGTTCTGGATTATAGCCAATACAGTAATAGGACTTAAGTATTTGATACAGCAGCGTCAGACAAAGCATAGGTATAAAACACTTTCAATGCTTGGTGCAGGTACGGAGGAAATGTGCCACTCTGTGAAAAAACAAATACAAATATTTTTTATGCTTGTTCTTGTTGTTGCGGTAATAAGCAGTGTGGCAGCAATATATTCTATGTTTACCAGCTTTACGAAGCTGCCGATTGGTACTAATATGCATATGGTTGTAGCCATTTCAGCGATGGTGCTGTTTGCCTTTGTACTGACGGAAGTTATATATATAGGTGTAGTTAAACGGACAGCGAGCAAAGAGGTGAGTGCGATTAACTGATAAAAGCAGGCCAGGCTTTGCCAGACAGACCGATAGGTAGGGGGTGTTTTCGTGTTTAAAATAGCAGTTGTTGAGGACGATGTTTATTTGAGAGACGAATTAATACAGACATTTAATAAAGCAGGATATCTGGCGTGTGGGATATCATCCTTTGAACACGTGGAGGATGATTTGTGCAATCTGAAACCGGACCTTGCAGTGCTTGATGTAAATCTGCCGGGGAAATCAGGATATGAGCTATGTAAAAATCTTAAATCAAAGGTATCGTTTCCAATACTGATTTTAACGGCAAGAGACACTCTTTCAGATGAGCTTACCGCACTTGGACTGGGAGCAGACGACTTCTTGACAAAGCCGTGTCATCCTGACCGTCTGCTGGCAAGAACAGAACGGTTGCTTAAAACATATGACAAGCTAAAGGGAATGCTCCAACTGGGAGCATTATCCCTTGATATTGACACATACAAGCTTGTATTTAAGAATAAGCTTGTAGTTCTTGCGGAGACAGAAGGAAAGATTATGAAGACCCTGATGGAACAGTATCCATCTATTGTCGGTAAAAGAGAGCTGTTTTCAACTGTATGGGGAACGGAAGAATTTGTTGATGAAAATATACTTCAGGTAAATATGAGCAGATTACGTAAGAACTTATCACAAATAGATTTAGGTGATGTCATACGAAACGTAAGGGGACAGGGGTATGTTTTAATGGGGCAAGAGGTAGAGGACATATGATGAGATTTTTGAAGCAGGCAGGAAACTGGATATTGTTGCTTTTACTGACAGATTTAGGGTTTATTTTTGTTGTCTGGATTCTGCGTCGTGATGCAATAAAATATATGGTACCATTCATTTTTTTATTGACCGTGTTAATATGTGCGGCTGGTATTTTCATAGAACACCTTCGTTGGCAAAAGTCAGAAAAAGCGTTGATGCAATTTTTGGAAACACCGACGGAAGAAATAAGGGCTGAGCTCTTAAAACGATTCGGAGCAGATGAAATAATAGATGCTGCTTACAAAAAGCTTAGGGAGCAGTCAGCTATGATAAATGAGAAAACAGTGGAGCTTACATCGTATCGTGAATACATTGAAGCATGGGTGCATGAGGCGAAGACACCCCTATCGTTATCAACGCTTGTGTTAAATAATCACAGGGAGGAAATGTCGCCTTATGTGTATGGACGTATGAATTATATTTCACACCAGCTAAATGAGGATGTGGAAAGAATCCTTTTTTATGCAAGATTGCAGGCGGAGCATACGGACAGTAAATTTGTTAGGTTTTCGCTGGATGAGTGTGTAATGGAGGTGGTACAGGAGTATCAGCCGTTTTTTGAGGAGAAAAAAATCAAGGTCAATCTTGATATAACAAAAATTGAGGTAGTTTCGGATAGAAAGATTGTTTTCTTTATGCTTTCACAGCTTATTAGCAATGCGGTTAAATATGTTGCTGAGAGTGAGGGGGAAATTTTTATTTCAGTTAATAATGTGGAAGATAAGGTACATCTTGGTATTTACAACAACGGGGAGGGTGTGCCGGAAGAGGATGCACCATTTGTATTTGATAAGGGATTTACGGGTGGTCATCCAAACAGACAAAAGGCTACGGGAATGGGACTTTATCTTGTAAAAAAATATGCAGAAAAAATATGTGTAACCATTAGTCAGGATAAATACATTCCGTACGAAAACGGTTTTGGAATAGAGCTTATTTTTACATTGTAATTCATAGTAGATTCAGGGCATTTTAAGGCTGTAATGTAATTTTGTAAAATAAAATTTTAATTTCCTATTTACATACTATGTTTTTGGGTGTATTATAATACCAATCAAAGAAATACAAATTATGAAAAAGGAGTAACTATTATGAGCGATTACAAATTTGAAACACTTCAGCTACATGTTGGTCAGGAGGAGCCGGATCCGGCAACAGATGCACGTGCAGTACCTATTTATCAGACAACGTCATATGTGTTTAAAAATTCTGCCCACGCAGCAGCCCGCTTCGGACTTTCAGATGCAGGAAACATTTATGGCCGGTTGACAAATTCCACACAGGATGTTTTAGAAAAAAGGCTGGCAGCACTTGAGGGTGGTGTAGCTGCTTTGGCACTTGCTTCAGGGGCAGCAGCAATTACATATACGATTCAGGCTTTGGCACAGGCAGGAGACCATATAGTATCACAGAAAACTATTTACGGCGGAAGCTACAATCTGCTGGCACATACATTGCCACAGTATGGAATTTCTACTACCTTTGTGGATGTTCATGACCTTGAAGCGGTTAAGGCAGCAATTAAGCCAAATACAAAGGCAATCTATTTGGAGACCTTAGGAAATCCAAACAGCGATATTCCTGACATTGACGCTATTGCAGAAATTGCACACAAAAATGGGCTTCCACTTGTCATTGACAACACGTTTGGAACTCCATATTTAATTCGTCCGATTGAGCATGGGGCAGATATCGTTGTTCATTCTGCTACAAAGTTTATTGGCGGACATGGTACCACACTTGGAGGAATTATTGTTGATTCAGGAAAGTTTGACTGGAAGGCAAGCGGAAAATATGCACCTATAGCAGATGCAAATCCAAGCTATCACGGTGTATCATTTGTGGATGCGGCAGGTCCTGCTGCTTTTGTTACATATATTCGTGCCATCCTGCTTAGAGATACGGGTGCGGCAATATCACCATTTAATGCATTTCTGCTTCTTCAGGGAGTGGAGACACTTTCTCTCCGACTTGAACGTCATGCGGAGAATACGAAGAAGGTTGTGGAATACCTGGCAGGTCATCCGCAGGTTGAGCATGTAAATCATCCGTCGTTGGAGGCTCATCCTGACCATGCATTGTATGAAAAGTATTTCCCGAATGGCGGAGCATCTATATTTACATTTGAAATTAAGGGTGGACAGGCGGAAGCCCATAAATTTATTGATAATTTAAAAATATTTTCACTGCTTGCAAATGTTGCTGATGTAAAGAGCCTTGTTATTCATCCGGCTACGACTACTCATTCCCAGCTTACTGCCGAGGAGCTTGAAGATCAGGGAATTAAGCCTAACACGATTCGTCTCTCCATAGGAACGGAGCACATTGATGACATAATAGCAGACCTAGAAAATGGATTTCAGGCTGTGAAATAACAGAGCATAATATAGTCTATGTAGTAACAAAAAAACACGCTTTCGCTCGTCTCAGATGAGCAAAAGCGTGTTTTTAAGAGGTTTCATATGAATTATATAAGTGAATATAAATCACCGTTAGGTAATATATTGATTGCTGCAGATGATATAGGGTTGACAGGAGCCAGGCTTGAGGGACAAAATTATTTTGACCTTGATTTAAGAAATAGGAAAGAGGATTTGGCTGTTTTCAAGGAAACAAAAAGATGGCTGGATATCTATTTTTCTGGAAAAGAACCTGATTTTAAATTGCCGCTTCATCTGTCAGGTTCCGATTTTCAAATGGAGGTTTGGAATATTCTGTGCGAAATTCCGTATGGTGAGGTGACTACATACGGAGAAATTGCAAAACAGCTTACAAAAAAGAGAGGTATAAAAAGGATGTCCGCACAAGCCGTCGGCGGTGCAGTGGGTCATAATAAAATTTCAATCATCATTCCATGTCATCGTGTTATCGGAGCAAATGGAAAGCTTGTGGGATACGGAGGCGGAATTGATAAGAAAATTGCACTCTTAAAACTTGAGCATATCAAATTGTTGACATAGATTTTTCCAATTGTTAATATATCAGTATGAGTTATTTACAGTAAGATATAGGAGGCATAGCTATGTATTGTTGTCAACTTTGCATATATTTAATAGGTGATTCGTGTAGTGCATTTGATATCATTAAGGGAATGAAACCACTTGAGCATTTTACCCATACATTTTTTGAAAACAGAATATTGGATGAAACTGTGTCAGATGGTGCGAATGTGATTTTTGTTAACCTACAGGATGCAAATGATTGTGATGCAGTGCAAAGTTATGTAAGGAAGAAAAGCGAAAATACACAGATTATTTTATTTGCAGACAAAAATATGATTCGTGTATTGTCAGATAACCTGTCGGCATTTACAGATATCTGGACATTTCCTATGTCAAACGAAGAAATAGAATTTCATTTTTTAAGATGGCAAAAAAATTATAAAATGGGCACGGATTTCTGGCAGACAAATCAATATTTGGAGGCTACGATTAACAGTGTGCCGAATTTGATTTGGTATAAGGATAAAGAGGGAATACATAGAAAGGTCAATGATAGCTTTTGTAAAACTGTAAATAAAGCGAAGGAGCAGGTGGAAGGCAGAGACCACAATTATATTTGGGATGTTGACCCGGATGACCCGGAAAATGAAGGCAATGACTGTATGGCATCGGACAGGGAAGTAATGGAAAAGCAGGTTGTCTGTGTATCCGAAGAAATAGTCAAAACGGGAGATAGTGTAAGGCTTATGACAACCTACAAGGCACCCCTGTATGATTGGGATGGAAGTGTAATGGGAACAGCTGGAGTAGGTATAGATATTACACAGGAACGTGCTTATGAAGAGGAAATTGTAAAAAAGAACCGTACACTGGAGACTATTTTTAATACATTGGAGTGCGGAGTAATATACCATACAGTAGATGGTTCACGCATATTAAGTATTAACCAGGCAGCACTAAGCATTCTCGGATACGAAACGTTAGACGAGCTTGTTTCGGATGGCTTTCAAATGGTTGCTTCAACAGTTATAGATGAGGATAAGCAAGTCCTTCGGGAATGTATAAGCAAACTGAAAAAGACGGGAGACAGTGTTAGTGTTGAATACAGGGTACTGCATAAAGATGGTGAAATTATCCATGTTATGGGAAATATTGAGCTGTCGGAGGAAAATGGTGAATTGTTTTATCGACGGTTCCTTTTGGACGTTACGGCTCAAAAAATACAGGAAAGAGAAAATGAGCGACGTCAAAAGGAGCTTGTAAAGGCTCTCAGTATAGATTTTAATTTGGTATTTTATTTTGCCCTTAATACGGGAACCGGTACAATCTTAAGAATTGATGAGGAAAGCAGGAACACGTTTGGAAGTGCTTTCGCAGAAGGTATTTCATTAAAAGAAAGCATTGGATGTTATATTGAAAAAATTGTTCATGAAGATGACAGAGAAATGCTTTTGCAGGCCTGTTCAGAAGAAAATCTCAAAAAAGAACTGGAAAGAAGGGAGTCCTTTAGTGTAAATTATCGTGCACTTATAAATGGTGAAATAAAATACCATGAAATAAAGGTAGTTCGTTCAGGAGAGAGTGAGGACAGTCACAGTATTGTTTTGGGAATTCGTAATGTGGATGAAGAAATCCGAAATGACATGGAGCAGAAAGCATTTTTGGAAAATGCTCTTGAACAGGCCAATATGGCTAACAAGGCGAAAAGTGCATTCCTTTCCAATATGTCACATGATATAAGAACACCGATGAATGCAATTGTCGGTTTCACTTCTCTTGCACTTAACCACATTGACAACAGGTCAAAGGTACAGGAATATTTACAAAAAATCACCTCATCCGGAAAGCATTTGTTGGATCTTATAAATGATGTATTGGATATGAGCCGTATTGAGAGTGGTAAGATGCAGATTGAGGAGGCATCCTGCAACATAATTGACATTGTACATGAGCTCGGTAATATTGTACAAGCGGATGTAAACAGGAAACAGCTTAATCTGATTATTGACACTGATTCGGTATCAAATGGAGAAGTATATTGTGATAAGCTAAGATTGAATCAGGTCCTTTTAAACTTGATCAGTAATTCAATCAAATATACAAATCAGGGAGGAACAGTGCATATTTGCGTAAAGGAGAGTACCGGAGCAAGTGCAGGTTATGCCGATTATCAATTCTGTGTTGAAGATACGGGAATTGGTATGAGCAAGGAGTATCTGATCCATATTTTTGAGCCGTTTGAGCGTGAAAAAAACACTACGATAAGTGGAATTCAGGGAACAGGGCTTGGTATGGCCATCACGAAAAATATTGTGGACATGATGAATGGTTCCATTGTTGTTGAAAGTGAGCAGGGAGTTGGAACAAAGGCGACAGTATCCTTTACATTCCGATTGGGTGAGCAGGCTGACAAATCGCAGCAGACGTCGGAGCAAAAACGTAGAACTTCAGATATAAGCACATATGAGAAAACAGGCATAGATACCGCAAATGAGTTGGAACGGTTCAGGGGAATAAGAATTTTGCTGGCAGAGGATAATGAACTGAATCAGGAAATTGCGACACAAATTTTGGAGAATGCAGGATTTGAGGTTAGTATTGCGGATAACGGACAAATTGCAGTTGACATGATAAGTGCATCTGAACCGGGATATTACAAGCTTGTACTTATGGATGTGCAGATGCCAATAAAAAATGGTTATGATGCAACAAAGGAAATCCGGGCATTAGATAATAAAAATCTGGCAACAATACCAATTTTGGCAATGACAGCAAATGCCTTTGAGGAAGATAAGGAAACTGCTTTGAGGAGTGGAATGAACGGTCATATTGCAAAACCAATTGATGTGAAAAAGCTGTTTGCGGAATTGACAAACATCCTTGGTTATTAAAATTTTTGTGTATTTTTAACAAAGAAAAACTTTATTTTTCCTACCTTCTGTCCGATATATATAATAGAAACGTAGTGCTTTTATATATGTCGAAAGACGACGGAAGGGAGGAGATTAAAGCAGACTACGGAGCTAGGGAATTCATGAGAGTGGCGTTCGTCGCCCCGGTCTACATGAATCCAAAACAAAAAAGAGAACAGGACAGCAGGCGACGTAAGAAAAGGACATTATCCTTTGAGAAACAGCTTCGGGAAATGGAGTTTACAAATCTTCCTGAAGACAGTACAGTAATTTATTATGCATAACATGTTGGAGGCAAATGATGAATTTAATAACATCCAGATAGACCTTGAAATGATGGTAATCGTTTCAAGGTCTAATTTTTTTGTTCAATATGAAATATTATTCTGTTAAAATCAGTTATTTTTTAAGATTATTTTAAGAGTAATTTATAATCATTTTAACCGTATTGACTATGCTTTCGGAAGTGATATAACAAAGTTAAATTACTACATTTTACCATACGATACATAATGAACATACCAATATGTTAAACAGTAAATGTAGGTATGGAGGTTTCGGTTATATAAAAATATAATGGAGGAGAACATATGAAAAAAAATAAAAAGATAATCATCTTATCTATTTTTATAGCGGTGTTGGCAATCGTTGTAGGGACAACAGTATCACTTATGAAAAAGGGGGACTGGGAAGTATTTTCGGAGTCGGAAGGGGAGCTCAATATAATGAAGTTGGATGAAAATATTGATAATAACACTCAGAAAATTAATTTTACGGATACAAACCGAAAGGGATATGAATATTACATAGACGGAAGCATAACTGTCAAGGGAGGAAAGGCAAAGATTGTTTACTACCAGAATGGAAAAACAATAAAAGAAATAGAAATGGAACAGGGAGAGCATAAGTTGGAGCATTATGAGTGGAATGGAGAAAATGGAGCAGTATCCTTAAGTGTTCAATCAACCTATAACGTAGATGGTGTATATAACATTAAGGCATATAAGAGAACCTCCAAAATAAGAGATTGGATAAATAAAAATATACTGGATTTTTAAAAATGAATGGAATTAATGTTATATAAGTGATAGAATAGAAACATAATTTAGTTTGAATGGGAGGTAAATTATGTTAAAAGGTAAAGTTGCAGTAGTAACAGGGGGAACAAGAGGAATCGGATTTGAAATCGTCCGTAAGTATTTGGCAAATAATGCAAAAGTAGTATTGTTTGGTTCCAAACAGGAGTCTGTAGATAAGGCACTTGCAAAGCTTAAAGAAGAAAATTCTGCTTGGGAAGTAGAGGGAAAATTTCCAAAGCTTACCGATGCCGCAGAGGTGGAAAAGGCAGTTACAGAAGTAAAGGAAAAGTATGGAAAAATCGATATTTTAGTTAATAATGCAGGAATTTCACAAAGTACACCACTTTATGATTATACACCTGAGGAATTTGACAAGGTAATAGACCTTAACGTAAAGGCAATCTTTTATGCAATTTTGCCTGTGGCAAAGATGATGAAAGAACAGGGCGGAGGATGTATTATTAATACAAGTTCTATGGTAAGTATTTCAGGTCAGCCTGCCGGTGTTGGATATCCTGCAAGTAAATTTGCGGTAAACGGTCTTACAATTTCTTTGGCAAGAGAGCTTGGAAAAGACAATATTCGTGTTAATGCAGTAGCTCCGGGTGTAACAAAGACAGATATGGTAGCAGCATTACCTGAGCAGATGGTACAGGCAATTTCTGCAAAAATTCCGTATGGACGTCCTGGTGAGCCGGAGGAAGTGGCAGATGCATTTTTGTATCTTGCAAGTGATATGGCAAGCTATGTAACAGGTGAAATTTTATCTGTAGACGGTGCCGCCAAAGCATAATATTACAAATAAAAAAGACGGTACATGATGTACCGTCTTTTTTATTCTATCAGATTAATTACTATCAGGTAAAACAATGCTGTTTTCGCCTACGTTTACGTCTGCATAAGAAAATGCTTCTGATGATTCAAATAATATATCACGTGCCATATCGAAGCAGTGTAATATTTTTGGGGAGAATACACCACATTCTCCATCATGAATCATTCTAACGGCTACATCTGCAGCATATGGAGTTTTATAAACTCTCTTGCTTACAAGGGCATCATATACATCTACGATAGAAACAACCTGAGCCCAAATCGGAATATCTTCACCGACGAGACCATCAGGATAACCATTTCCATCATAACGCTCGTGGTGGTATCTGCATATATCATAGCAGTATTTGTAAAAGTCACTGTTATCCTGTCTGAAGTTTTCAAGAATTTCACATCCGTAAACTGTGTGTTTTTTCATCTCGGCAAATTCTTCTTTTGTAAGCTTTGCAGGCTTTAACAATATACTGTCGGGAATTGCAATTTTACCTATATCATGAAGTGCGGATGCATTTACAATCAAATCAATCTTGTCTTTGGTAAGTTCATATTCAGGGTAATATTTCTTAAGGTAATTAAGGAAAATACGTGTAAAAAATTTAACCCTTTTGATATGTTCTCCTGATTCAAGACTTCTGAATTCAACAACGGAGCTAAGTGCATTTATAAGGAATTCGTTGTTTTTCTCAAGCTTTTCACGACTTTCCATAAGCTGTTTTGTACGTTTTTCCAGCTTCTTTTCCATATGTATTCTGTTCTCGTAAAGCTCCATGATATTCATGGCACGACGAAGTATAACCTTTGCCGAAAATGGCTTATATATAATGTCAGATGCACCATACTCATATGCCTTCATATCAGTATCTGCTGTGGATTCACCCGTAATCATAATAACAGGAATCGTATTCATGTAGTCTTTGTCAATCATATGCTCCATTACTTGAAGACCTGTCTTCTCAGGCATAATTAAATCGAGAAATAACATTGAGATTTGATCATGTTTTTCGTCAAGAATCTCAATTGTCTCTGCACCATTTGACGCTTCTAAGACATCGAACTGCCTTTCAAAAATCATTTTTAATAATTCGCGGTTTATTTCCGCATCGTCTGCTATAAGTATTGTTTTTCTTTCTGTATCCATGACGTGGCTCCTTCCTGTTTTTTATTTAATAGGAAACTTCATTTCCTATTGGCACGCTCCTTGCGGAGCTTGCAAAGATTCGAACTGCAGCGTCCAAGACGCTTTGTTCTGATTTACAACGTACTCTTTGATACAAAATTATATGTAGTATTGTTATAACGGACATTGTTTAAGCCCTGTATTACAGTATATCGGTCACTGTAATTCTCTCATATTTTGTTATTATATATAATTGTTTTGGGATTGTAAAGGGATTTTGTTGCGGGCAAACTTAAAACTTTTAATATTTTACATCTGGTTAACTATTTACACATGTAAACCGATATATAAAATGAAAAGCTGAAATCTGATTGAAAATATGTTAAAATTGGAGCAGGCGGTTTTGTCGCTGACATAAAAAATAGACTTGAAATCGGAGGGAACCATGGGAGAAAATACACCAAGTGAAAATGAATGGATGATTATGGAGATAGTCTGGAAACGCTCGGATTCCATAACGGCGGCAGAAATAATAAAGGAACTTGAGGGTGTCCTTGACATAAGTGGAAAGACAATAAGGGTTATGATTAACCGTCTTGTTGCAAAAGGTATTTTGAATTATACTGTTGACCCACATGATGCACGTATATATCATTATCAGGCGGCACGCACCAAAGAGGAATGTCTTGATTTAAAAAGTGAGCGCTTTGTAAAGAATTATTTTGGCGGAAATGCCTCACTTGCAGTTGCAAGCTTTCTTTCCAGTGCGGATATTACGGAGGAGCAGCTTGAGGAATTAAATTTAATACTTAAAAGTATGAAGGATAGGAAAAAGCATGGTTGATAAATTAGAAACTCTGTGCAATTTTATGATATTTATATGCAGCTACAGTACAATCCAGTGTGTTAAAACCATGCTCATGGGAATTTTGATACTGCCTGTAATTTGGCTTGTAAGATTATGCAATCACGGCAGAAGCGCAAATGTAAATTTCTATGGCATGCTGCTTATACTCCCTATAGCGCTTACGGGTAGGAGCAAACTTTTTTACCAAGGACATACATGGAAAATTACAGACATGATATACAGGCTTGCAGCAACAAATGTGGGATGTATATATTTTACAATTGCGCTTATTATTTTAACGCTTTCCATATATAAAAATGTAAAGCTTAAAAGGTGGATTGCAGGACTTGAACCGTTTTCTGACACTGCTCTTATGCAACGCACCATGAAAAAAGTGCTTGGAAACACCAATACATTTTTTCAGAAAAAATATTTGGAACGTGTAAGGGTATATGTTACCATGCAGGAGATAAGCCCGTTTTCGGGAGGTATATTTCGTCCGTATATTGTTATACCTGATACATTGTTTAAAGAAAGCTCAGATGATGAACAGCTTATGATGCTTGCTCACGAATATATGCATATAAAATCAGGACACATTATATGGCTTACACTGTTTAGGCTTCTTTGGATTTATTGGTGGATTAATCCGTTTATGTTCCTTTTAAACAGGCATCTTTATGAGGCAATGGAAATGGCCTGCGACGAAAAATGCATATGGTACATAAATGCAGAACCATATACTTATGGTTCAGTGCTCCTTACCGTTGCAAAAAATATACAGCCAAAGACTGTAAGAGGTGTAGCGTCCCTTGTGTCAGGAGACGATTACAGAAGAATAAAAAAGAGAATTTTTTACATTGAAAAATCAGCTGATAAAAAACGTTTTTTTAGGAAGCAAAAGCTCCAAAATATGGCATTTACACTTGTGTTTGCAGGCATAATTTTAGGAATACACCTCAGTTCGTACCCTAAATTTACCATTATGAATGAAACCTTATATGATGAGAATTTAAAGCTTAGAGTGACTGATTACGAGGATCTTAAAAAAGCGGTTGAGGTAAAGAATGGGGAGCTTATAATTAATCATGAGGAATTTGCACAGCTTTTAGAAAGATATAATATATCAGGAGATTATGTATTTGTTTCTTTTGATACGATTATTAAGGTACCCGGTTGTGGCGGCGGAGGAAACGTAGGAATGGTTTCCACAATTGATTATGATGATATTTTTTACCTTGCGGCAGAAACACCGGAAAATAAATTTATGATATTTGTTTTGAAGTATATTTTGTAAAAATTAAGTTTTAGGCAGAGTATCTTGTGGCTTCCACAGTATATATATTTAC
>CAMWGV010000040.1 GCA_947173945.1 uncultured Lachnospiraceae bacterium | reverse complement strand
GCATCTGTGGACACACCTGCATAGCAGGTGGTTTATTTGTATGTGATACAATTAAAAACACAGCAGACAAATGCCTGCTGTGTTTTTTGTTGTCAATAGATTCAAGCTTATATGCGTCCTTTTTACCTTCTACTCTCCTACAAGAATTGCATATGGTGACAGCTTTTTAATTTTCAGTGACATAAGACACAGAATCAAAAATGTAAACACGATTAATCCGACACCCTCAATCATTACCATGCCTAAAGGAACGGTAAATGTACATTTTACGATTCCGACATTACTTAAAAACGATGCTATAAACGGATTGATAATGATGCAGCTAATAAACAATCCCACTATGGTT
Source organism: uncultured Lachnospiraceae bacterium (assembly GCA_947173945.1). Classification (GTDB taxonomy): domain Bacteria; phylum Bacillota; class Clostridia; order Lachnospirales; family Lachnospiraceae; genus Coprococcus_C. The sequence continues at coordinate 25,641 of CAMWGV010000040.1, read as the reverse complement.
GACAAAATAACAGGTGGCATAAAGGAAAATGCCGTCTGAAAAATAAGCTGTCCCGTCGTAAAGCCCAAGGACTTCATAATTCCGTAATCCCGTTTTTTATTGCCAAGCCGTGTTCTGACAAGCAAGTAAAGTACAAATGCAATTACTCCTGCACTTAATATCAGAACTCCAATTACAATCATAACCATAAGCTGAACATAAACAGAGCCGGCTGCCCGAAGGGTTTCCTCTACATTGACTGTTATATTTACTTCGTTTCCAAATCGTTCCTCTATATGCATATTAAAAGCATCTATGTCTGCTCCATCCACAAGATTAATATAATAGCTTACATTTGATATATCTCCAAGTCTCCTGTATCCCTCCCGTGTAAGTATACAATCCAATCCCAGATTATTAGCTATCTGGGTAAATCCTGATACAATGAATTTTGCTTCCGTTCCGTTTGCCGTAATCGCAATTTCATCGCCTATATTAATATCCTGTTCCCTTGCATATTTCACACCAATTGCTATTTCGTTATCATATTTCGGAAATCTTCCTTTAAAAACCGCATCCGGATTATTTACATCTTCATAATCGTCTATGAGTGTTGCCAAAAGCTCCATTCCGCCGACATGAGTCACATTCATGCCACTAAACAAATATACTTTTTCCACTCTTTCGTCCTTTTTAATCATGTTCAGAAAATCCTGTTCGATACCCGAATTAACATTGATACAGCTATCGCATGATTCCCCTGTAACAAAAGCTGTAAATTTATTCATATCCCAGATAACATTTTCAGCCATTACTGCCGAAAAAACTAAAACAAGTGTAACGACAAGCATGGAAATGCATATCGTTATATTGTTTTTTACACTTGTAAACATCGTTTTAAGTGCAAGTGCAGCATCAAGCGGTGCCTTTGTATGTTCCAACGGAATATAGTTTCGTTTAAAGCTATGTGTCTTTACCCCCTGCCTGAGCGCAACAATCGGTTCGATTTTCTTTATCCTGCTCACCGCAGCCCATACTGTAATAAACACCGCCCCACTTAAAATTCCAACCGTAATAAAAAACGGTGCAGCTAAAAAATGTAATGTATATGGAATTCCTGTCTGTGAAATCATCATTTCATTGACTACAGGAAAAATACAATAGGATAAAGCGGCTCCCAGCATGGCAGCAATCAACGACACTCCTAAAAATTGCATATGAAACGAGTTTATCACCTGATTACTTGTATAGCCTATTGCTTTTAATACACCAAGAATTTTCATATTCTCCTGAATATAATTAGCGATATTGGATGCCATGACAACAAGGGCAATGAGAAGTATTAAAAATGCCATTGCACTTATTATGGCAGAGCATATCATTTGTGATACATATCTTGACTGAAACACCATCTCATAATGATTACTTGCCAAATACAAATCCCCGGATGATAATTTATCCTTAATCATTGCATGATAGTCTTTACAGTCCTCTTTATTCTTAAGGCGTACAGAACAAAGTATTGCATTTCCAACAAACATGGAATTATCTGCATATATTGTTTCCCTTGCCTCTTTGTATTTATCATCCGTAAGAATTATCTCGCACAAGCTGCAATTGTGTGACCCTGCCATAACACTATTGGTAAACCCACACACTGTGTAATAGACATCATTTGTACCCAATGTTATTTTAATTTGTTTTCCAATTGCAATATCCTCTGACTTATAAATCATAGGCATATAGATACCACTTTTTTCATCGCTGTCTTCAACAATTTCAATCCTGCCGACCGAACGTGAAATCGCCGTATCTTTATCAAGAAAAGCAAAATTCGCATTCATCTCACCGCCATTATATGCAAACTTACACGGCATAAGCAGTGCCTCGTCAATAGAAAATTCATCTGTACGCTCATCATTTTCAACAATATCTGTCAACAGCCCATGCATTTTTTCAAACGCTTCCATACTGCCTGCATTTACAGCTAACATTACATGCCCTGCATTCAGCCTGTCATGCTGACGTTCAAAATTTTTCGCATAATCCAGCTGTAAAATAAGCCATAGATTGAGCATCATCCCGACAATCAACATAAGCGCCGCAATCGATATCATCTGTCCCTTTGATTTACGAAAATTAGAGTGGGCTATAATTAATGCTTTTTTCATCCTACCACCCCATTTCAGATAAAAAAGCAGACAGCTTTTCATGTCTTTCCATATCTTCATGCACATATTTCCCCAGATTACATTCCCCTAATATGACGCCATCCTTTAAGTACAGTATCCGGTTTCCACGTCTCGCCGAACGCATATCATGCGTTACCATGACAACACTCTGTCCCTGCTCATTAAAATTGGTGAGTGTGTCCAGTACATCAAGTCCTGTCTGGGAATTCAGTGCACCGGTAGGTTCATCTGCAAACAAAATTTCGGGTGTGTTAATAAGTGCCCTCACAATTCCGACTCTTTGTGCCTCGCCTCCGGAAATCTGTGTCGGAAATTTTCCATACATTTCTTTTGGTATATCTACGGATGCAAACAGCTCCTTTGCCCGTTCCACAAGCGCCTTCTTATCCTTATTGACAAGCAGACCTGCAGAAAGCACATTATCCATAATTGACATACTATCAATGAGATAAATCTGCTGGAAAACAAATCCACAATGCTCACGCCTGAACACGGCAAGCTCATCCTGACTTAAGCTTGAAATCTCCTTATCGCCAAAAGTAATCGTTCCAAGCGTAGGTGTGTCCATTCCGGAAACAGCATATAAAAGGGTCGATTTTCCGGCACCGCTTGCTCCCATAATTACCGTAAAATCGCCCTCGTAAAGCTCTAAATCAACATTCTTAAGAACGTGCTGCATAATCCCTCCGTTAGAAAAGGACTTGCTTAAATTTTCTGTCTTTAATAGTATTTTTTTCATAGTCAACCTCCTCTAATTGAACATCAACACGCTCTATTCTAATTATTCAATTCTTAAATGGCTTTATGTAATCCTTAAATATTCCTTAAATGCTAAAGGGAATCAATACAGTCACCTTAAGTCCATGATTCCCGTTTTCCAGAATAAGCTCTCCCTTCATTTCCTGCATGAAATAATCGGATATATACAGTCCTAAGCCTGCCCCCTCAATATTTTGCACATTGGCTCCCCTTCTGAATTTTTCTTTCAAAAGCGGAAGTTCCTCTGCAGCAACACCGCCACCATAATCCTCTATACAGACTTCAAGCCTATTTGCTTTTTTTAATACCATTACATCGATCGGTGTTCCTGCATATTTATATGAATTGGCAAAAATGTTGTCAAACACCTGTTGCAGGCGAAGACCGTCCGCATATATAACACAATCGGGAATTTGAGGAATTTTTGCATACTGAAGGTAATCTGAATTTTCAAGCAAGGTTTTAATCTCACTGCTCTCCATATCATATGGTGACACAGAAATTTGTGTAAGTTCTTCCAGAGACGCCGTAAATAGGTTTGTAACAAGAGTATTTATCTGGTCTGTCTTAGAAATAATCTGAATATAATTATTTTTAAGCTTTTCATCTCCTGCCAGTTCTGCTCCGACCTCCGCTGCTGCCTTGATGCTTGCAACAGGCGTTTTAATATCATGGGAAAGTTTTGCAACAAGCTCCTTTTTGCTTGCATTTGCCTCTGCCTCCGCAATTCTCGCTTTTTTAAGCTCGGAACGCATTATGTCAAAGCTTTCCGTAAACGCACCGAAAATATTTTGTCTGTCCATGTCAAGGGGAATATCCAGATTGCCGCCTGCCACCCTTTGGGCAAAATTCTTAAGCCTGTGAAAAGGCCTAATTACAGAATAATTCAGATATATGATATAACCGATACATAGGATGCATTGTACAAGTATGGATACAAGTATTACGACCATTATTGTATCACGCCATTTGTCAAACACACCTTTACTGTCATTGTAAATTATAATTTTTCCTACAATACTGCTGTTATTTTTAATATCAAGCACGGTATCTCTATGAATTACCGCCTCATTTATGCTTTCACTGAGCCCTGTCCTTGTCCTATATAAAACGGCTCCGTCCATATCAATGACAACATAATCAAGCTCCGCTGTTTTATTATGGCTTTCTATGTTGTCAAAATCTTCCTGTACAGACTGCAATATTTCATTTACTAAAACAGCATCCTGCTCTTTTACCGTATAATTTGTCATAAAATATATAAGACTTGCTGTTTCTACCACAAAAAGAAGGAGCAAAGCTGTTATAATTTTTCTATTATTCATCACTTTCCTCCAACAAATTTGTAGCCGTCACCCCATACAGTAACTATGTATTTGGGCGTTCCCGGGTCTATTTCAATTGCTTCACGTATTTTCCTTATATGAACATTTAAGGTTCCGTCACCTGTAAATTTGTCACCCCATACCTCCTGAAAAAGCTCCTGCTTTGTGACAACCTTGTTTTCATTTTTTATAAGATAGGATAACAGTTTGAATTCAAGAGATGTAAGCTTAACCTCACTTCCATCGACAAGGACCTGCCTTTTATCAAAATCCACATTGATTCTTTCATCCGAATATCCTACAGCTTCCCCACCGCCAAGACGTCTTTTGACAGCCTTAACCTTCGCCATAAGAACTCCTAAAGAGTATGGCTTTTGAACATAATCGTCTCCTCCGATATTGAGTGCAATAATCTGGTCATCATCGCTTGTTCGTGCCGAGATAAATATAATGGGGATTTCCATTTTTTCCCTAAGCTCCTTACAAAGCTCAAATCCACTTCCGTCTCCCAGATTTATATCAAGAAGCAAAAGCTCTGCCGTATGTTCCTCCAAAAATGCCCTGCACTCTGACGCAGAATAGCTGACTGCCGTGCTTACACCAAACATATTAAAATACTCTGCCGTGCTGTCAGCAAGCATTTTTTCATCATCTATTATCAAGCAATCATATTTCATTGTCTACCTCATTTCTACAAGGTCTGATAATTGTATTCAATATCTGCAACCGAGATAATCTCCGCTATAGCCGCATTTGTAGTAAGTGCTATTACCTGATCTGTATCAATTGCGGCCGCACATTTTATAATACTGACAATCTGTTGTTCCGTACAACCCGTAAATATGTCATCCAATATAATAGGTTCCCTGTTCCTACAAAGCGCATTTGCTACCGACAGCCTTACCGCAAGATATATAAGTCTCAAATCATCATATGAAAGTCTGTCTATATTAATATAATTGCCTCCGACACGTACTGTTACATGTCCACTCATTTCAAGTCGTACATCTTCGAATCTTCCATCCGTAAGGGATTTTACTATTTCATCCACTCCCAACAGCAGATCTTTCATGCCTCCCTGAAGCTCTTTTGATATTTCGTTTATCGTGTTAATCGCAAGCGTTATGGCATGAACCTCCCGCTCCATAGCTTTAAGCTTAACGGATGCTTCCTCAAGCTCTGTTTCAAGTCCCATTTTCCGTCTCTTATTCTCTAGAAGTTCATTTTCCACTTCCTTTAGCTTTGTCTTTTTCTCAATAAATTCCTCCGCAAAGGACATATCTATCGTGACATCTTTCTCCTCTGAGATTTGCTTTTTCTCAAGCTCCTGTATAACACGTTTGAAATCTTCCTCGGATGGTGTCGTAACATCTCCTTCAAACATTCCTTTCGCATACATACCCTCAACGATTGTTATTATTACAAAAAGAATCGTACACACTACAAATAGTTGCCGTACACCTTTTTCAAATGGCAGGATATATACCATTGCAGTAATTACAGCAACAACAAATACACCTGTAAGCAGTATAAACCATATTTTGTCCGTTATCTTCTCTTCTGCTTCCTCATTGCTGTCCTTGTCTAGGTACGAGCTGCTTTTTGCAAGCTTGTCCAAATTTTCGTTTATTTCCTCATTATCCTCAAACTTTTCTCCATCCTCGGTTTTTACAAGACTTCTTGCTTCCCTTTTCCTCTTTTCAGTCTCAATTGCAAATTCTTCCTCGACAGCATGAATTTGTGTCCTTATATCTGACAGCTTTTCATCAACATCTTTAAATCCCTCCAGTTGTTCGCCAATGCCCTCTACTTCCCGTTCGAGTGCTCTTGTATCATACTTCCTTTTCTCATCACGCAAAAGCTCCACCGCCATTGTTTTATCAATATCCGGTGTTCCTGCCAGAGTCATATTTGCAACATATTCCCGTATCTCCTTTGCCAGTGCTCTCGGTTCATCCTGTCCGGAACGCTGTATGCAAAGACCATTCGTATATGTATTTTTATCCATGTCTACAAAGGTTCCATATAGGCTGTCCTTATTTTTGAGCTTATACTCCCTGCCGGATTGGACATCCAGAACACTTGCTTTACTGCTGTTTTTTTGGAAGCTGCGCTCTACAAAATATGACTTTCCGTCACTCTTAATATAAATCTTGCCGGATGAATTCTTTCCACTTATGGATTTAATTCGCTCATAATTTTTTTCACTGTCGCCCAGCCCCTTAAATCTGTTAATTCCGTATAGCATACCGATAACAAATTCTCTAAGAGACGACTTTTTTGACTCACTGTCAGTACATACAAGATTTATACCTGGCTCAAGATCAATTTCTTTATTATTAAATTTACCAAATTCTTTAAGCAATAATTTATTTAGAAACATTAATTCTCCCCGGCCCCCAATAAAGCCTCAATACCATAGCTAAGTGCCTTTTCTCTTATTTCGTCATCTTCCGTGCTCTCTTCATCAAACATGTCTATAAAACGTCCAAGCAGGTTGGTTTCATTTCCATGGTACAGTTCATCAATTGTATAATCGTATTCTGTCCGGTCAATCAGCTCGTTTATATTGTACCTTCTCGTAAGACCGCTCAGGTTTATTTCCATCTTGCTGTCTATTGTTCCCTTGAGCAGAATTCTGTATATGTTTTCTCTTCCGCGTTTCTTTATTTCAGTCTCAACGATTTCCTGAAGCTGTGCATTTGTAGTGTCCGGCTGAATCTCCAGCGTCATATTTACATAGCTTCTCTGGTTTGACGGTACCCAGCTTATGTTAGTGTTCCCCTCACTGTCAACATCACCCATGATAAAGCCGCGCCTTCCTGTCTCTGTATAGTTAAGAGGTTCCAGTGAACCGGCAAATGCCATTTTGTTCTTTAGTATATGTGCAGGCTTGTGTACATGTCCAAGTGCTATATAATCAAAGCCTGTCTTTGCCAGTTTCTCCTTGGAAAATGGCATATAATTTTTTTCGCCGCCATGTCCCAGGAGAATATTGTATGCTCCTTCCCGTCCCGGCTTCAGTCTCTCTAAAATTCTGTCCTCGTACTCCGGCTTTCCATAACTAAAGCCTGTTACACAGACATTTATATCCTCAAGGTATACGTTAGCTGCCTTATCTCTTGGCATAATAATCGTATTGGAGTTAAAAACATGCGCCTCCCAAGCGGAGCCTTCTTCAATGTAATCGTTTGCTCCTCCGATAATAATGGTTTTTGTATTTGACAATCTGCTCAACTGAAAATCAAGCTGCTTTAAATTCTGTTCATCAGGCGGGGCATCAAATAAATCTCCTGCAATAAGCAAAAGGTCTGCCTTCTCCTGCTCACAAAATTTAACAACATTTTTAAAGCTGTCATATATTTCATCCGCTCTCTCATCACTCCATATTCTGCCTCTATCCGGCTTTATTCCGAGATGAACATCAGCAATATGTATAAATTTCATTTACAAACACCTCATTTTTACGAGTTTATCGTGAGTCAACACATTTACGCATCATTAAAGTCTCATTATAATACGAAATCTGAATTTGTGCAATGTTACTATTTGTTAATAACATTATTTTTTGTAATTTCCTCACGTTCTCTTGCAAGCTCACTGTACAGGTCAATTATAGTCCAATTTACATTGTGCTGTGTAGCAATTGCTTTCATTCCCTGATTTATTTTCAAATTTTTTAATTCATCGCATATTCTGTCCAATTCACTTGAAGATATACCCGAAAGCACCATAACAGGCTCCGGCAGGTCATCACCCTCATAACGCTGACTGACCGTCTCATGTCCGATAAGTCCTATATGACCGCCTATCGTCTGTAAAAATCTACCCTTCGGAATCTTTTTACATTCAATGTTATTTTGAAGACAGAGCTCCGAGATTCTTCTTATAATTTCATTCGGATAGCTGTAAAGCAGTATCATTTTCCTCATTCCATCTATCTCCCATTTATTTCAATTTTTTTTAGGCGAGTACAAAACTCTGTTTCTGTTATCGTCCGTTGTACAATACAAATACCATTTCAGGGCACATTTTCACTGGCATCTGCTAAGTCTGTTATATACTGCTTCATTAAATAATTCAAGCATCATTGGCAAAAGACAAAGCACAGCATATATCGTATAGAAAAAGTATGCCCATATTGTAGGTTTGTATATTATTATTTCAGGGTCATACATTATATTTGTCTGTCCAAGGGCATATGCCATAAGTGTAATTATTATTCCCACAGAAAACATTATTACCACGCTTCTGTCCCTGTTGTCAAACCTGTATATGGAAAATGCCGTTCTTCCCTTTAATGTATATCCCCTGCATTTCATTGAAGCCGCACTTTCTATGTAATCCTCCAGCGTCCATGTAATGACTATGGATACAATCCGGAAGAAATTTCTTATTGCATGAAAGATATTGCCCTGTCGCATTCCCATTCCAATTCCCATTCTAGATATATTTGTCTTCTTACATCTATCCCTGACCCGGCTAAAGCTTCTCAGAAATATGGATATAAAAAGTGAAACCTTTGGAAAAATTCTGCCGACCAGATAAATTACCTTATCTGTAGACATGACAGTAAGCATACCTGAAAATACCATAATAAATGCTGCTGCCATCATTCCTCTCACAATACCATAACAAAGCGATTCCAGTGTCATATTGTTCCCAATAAAATTTTTCCCTATATTTGTAATTCCGAAATGATTGTAAAAGGAATACCAAAGTCCATACAGAAACACACATGGTATCAATATGAGGTTAAAAATAACAGCCCTCCTGCCATTTAGCTTTATGGAATATGCAAAGGCAGTGATGAAGGCTATCATGGCATAGACAGGATGATTAAATGTTACGACAGCCAATAGTATGAATAAGAAGTATATAAAATTAATAACCGGATGATAATTCTCAAATTTCATATTTCACCTTAATACGATTGATTCGTTCCAACATGGGAGGGCATAGCAAAAATAGTGTGACCACTGTCGCCGCAGCATGTACCGCATTGACCGGCAAACCTGATAAATATATTGCCCACGGTGTCACATCTCCCATCATCCCATCTGCAAGAAAAAATGTGGATGTATCCATAATTGGTCCTACAAACAGCACTACAATAATTCCACCAATAATTGCAGTAACTATCCGCTTTTTTTCATTGATAATTCCCTTGTCATAAAGCAGCCCTGCCACAAAACCGGCAATTCCAAAGGCAAACATCTGCCACGGTGTCCACGGTCCCTGTGCAAATGCAAAGTTGCTGATTAATAGAGATATCATCCCCGATATAAACCCTGCTGTAGGTCCAAATGCCATACCTGTTATCATAATAATTCCTGCCATCGGCTTAAAGTGCGGTACAATTGCAAATGCCATTCTCGAAACAATGGCAAGCGCACTCATAACGGATATCAGCACAATCTCCCTTGCCTGTGACCTTTTTTTCTCGAAACCGCATATAACTGGCAGCATACCACATATGACAAGCAGTGTTCCAAACACATAATGGTTACGGTTTCCGAATTTCCAGAATATAATCAATACCAACACTGCAAGCACTATCATGGCAGTATATACCACTGTTCGTTTTAAAGATTTTCCCTGCATAGCTCTATCACATCCTCCTCCGTTACTGCATTGGCAAACATATGTCTGCTCATGCGGTTTGCAGACGTTGTATAAAAGCTGTTTCCTGAAAAAAATCTCCTTGCTGTATTTGTCGTTATAATGCCACCATCAAAAAACATACTTACATAATCTGCATATTTTGCACAAAATTCTATATCATGGGAAACCATTAATATTGTAATATCTTTTAGTTCCTTCAATATACGTGCAAATTCCTGTTTGAAAAAATTGTCCATTCCTTTTGTGGGCTCATCCATAAGAAGTATTTTCGGTTTTGCAAGCAATACCTTTGCAAGTGCTGTTCTCTGCTGCTCTCCTCCTGATATATCATATGGATGCCTGTCAAGCAACGGTGTAAGCTCACATTTTTCTGCCATTGCCATAACATCTGACTCCTGATTCTGACCAGCTGCCATTTCAAGCAGTTCCTCCCTGACTGTCTTTTTTACAAACAGACTCTGTGGGTCCTGGGGAAGGAGGGCAAGACAATTCCTGAAAAGCTCCTCACTTTTATATTTTGTAATATTTTTTCCGTCTATTTTCACCTTTCCGCTATATGGTCTGCATATTCCACATATGCTCTTTAAAAATGTAGATTTCCCTGTTCCATTGCCACCAACAATTGCATAAAGGCTTCCCTTTGGAACCAAAACGGAGGCTCCTTTTAATACATCCTTATCGTTTTTTCCATATCTGTACCAAAGCTCCTTTGCAAAAATTGCAGGAGCCTGTTCATTTATATCCTGCGAATCCTGTTCCGGAAGCCTGTCTCTTTTGAGTTTTTTGTCGGAAAGCATATCATCCAGCCAGCTTCGCCCCTCCCTTACAGTTATGGGACATTGCAGACTGCTTCCAACCCCATAATAAATCTGCATAGGTGTAGGAAGCGCAGCAACCATTTTATTATTCTGTTTCTTCAATTCTTCTCCGACTGTTTTCGGTTCTCCACAGGCAATTATTTTACCCTCCTCCATCACAACAACACGGTCCGAAGCATGAAATACCTCCTCCAGTCTGTGCTCTGTCATTATAATGGTTGTTCCAAGCTCCAGATTAATTTTCTTGATTGTCTGAAGAAAATCCGATGCAGCGATAGGGTCAAGCTGGGATGTTGGTTCATCACAGATCAGCACCTGTGGCTGCATTGCCATAATGGAAGCCAGATTAAGCAGCTGTTTTTGTCCTCCCGAAAGCTCATTTACGTTTTTATGGAACCAGTCCTGTATCCCAAAATAGCTTGCCATTTCCGCAACCTTAAGTCTGATTGTGTTCGTGTCACATCCAAGACTTTCAAGTCCAAATGCAAGCTCATGCCATACCTTGTCCGTAACAATCTGATTATCCGGATTCTGCATCACATAGCCAATAGCGGATGCCTGCGTCTTTAAATCCATTTCTTCAAGGGGAGCTCCATCAAAAAGAATTTCACCTGTCCTTTTCCCAGAAGGTGTGATAGGCTTCTTTAAGTGCTTAAGCAGAGTTGTTTTCCCACTTCCACTTCTACCACAGATTGTTATATATTCACCCTTTTTAATTGTCAGATTAATATTATCCAACGCTTTTTTTTCTGAATTCGGATAGCTAAAGCTTAAGCCTTTAATCTCAAAATGTACCATTTCACTGCCTCCGTAACATTTATCACAATAGGTATTGCTAAATATAATACCATAGCACACATTGCTATGACAAAATAAATATTATCCCTTCCAATTATTTTTATATGTGGTATAAACACTGCGTCCAGCCCACCCTTCACTCTGCACACCATGACTGTCAGAAACAACAGGATTGTCAAAAACAGCACAACGATGTCCTTTCGTTTAAAGCTGTATATTGAAAATCTTCCTCTTTTTCCACATCCATAGCCTCTGCATTTCATGCTGTCCGCCGTAACGATTCCAGCCTCAAGTGACCATGTTGTCATCGCCGAAAGCAGATTCGTTACTTTTGAATACTTTCCCTCTTCCTTTATATGTCTTGCCATACTTATTTTTTTTATCTGGTTTCCGTAATGTGGTACAAATCTTAAAACCATTGAAAGAATAAGCCCCATATTAGGAGCAAGTCCTCCGAAAATATATATAAGCTTTTCGGATGTCATCATACGATTGTAAATTCCAAACAACAGCATCACAGAAATAAACATAGCAGAAAGTACCATACCATAGCATAATGCCTCCAGCGTAAATGGACGTCCGCCAAAGTACGTAAATAATATTGTTTCCCCTCTTGTATTAAAAACAGGGTTTGAAAGTGACAGAATCATGTATACGACAAGCAGCAGGGGGAGCTTCTTAAGCACCACCCTGCCGCATACATTAACATAGCAAAGCAACGTCATGAAAAGTACAGCAAAGCCTGCAACGGGATGTATCGTAAACATACAAAGTGCCATTGCACCTATGATATATATAAAACAAACCATTGGATTTATTTGTGCAAATGCTGTTTCTTTACTCATTGCTTTTCCATTTCTCTACTTATACTTCACATTTTTTCCGGCACCCTTGCTCTTTATAAGCTTTTTGTATGCCGCTTTTTTATTCTTCGGTACTTTTATAACTGCTTTGGCATATATACCCTTGAAAGCTTTTGCTCCGACATTGGAGCTTTTCAGCTTTGTTGTTGCTATTGTAATGCTCTTTAGCTTTTTACATCCATAGAACGCCTGCTTACCTATCTTCTTTACATTCTTAGGAATTGTTATGCCTGTCAGGGATGTACACTTGTAAAATGCATTATCACCTATCGTTGTGAGCTTATTATTCAGTGTCACCTTCTTAAGCTTACTGCACCCTGCAAATACTGACTTTCCTATACTTGTAACCTTGCTTCCAAGCTTTATGCCTGTAAGTGCCTTGCAATTATAAAATGCCTTATCACTTATTTTTGTAAGATTAGAATTAAGCGTTACTGTCTTGAGCTTTTTACACCCACGAAAGGCTTCGCTTCCGATTGTCTTTATATTTTTACCAATCGTGACACCTGTAATTCCTGTCTTGTTCTTAAATGCTCCTTTATATACGGATGTAACCTTAAATGTTTTTCCCTTAAACTTTACAGTATCAGGAACTGTTACCTTGCCTGATGTTGCAGTTGTCCTTTTATATGTCACCGTAGATTTGCCTGTAATTTTATATTGTCCTTTTGTCTTCGTATCCTTAAATATTTCTCCTACAACCGGATTTTCAGGCTTCGGTTCCTCAGTTGGTTGTTCTTCCGTAGTCTGATCCCCGGTTGTCGGGTCCTCTTCCTCTTTATTCTTTCTGCCTACTGCAAAAACATTTCCACTGTCATTTTTGTAGTAAAGCGTTCCTTTACCATCACATATAATACTTGCTATACAATACTGTTTGTATCCATCTGCATCATAAAGCTCAATCAGCTCTGCCTCATCCGCATTTGCCGCATCAGGCTTAACCTTTATCATTGATATTCCACCCGGATTATTGTTGTAGGTTGAATATAAATAGATATATCCTGTTTTTGCCTCGTAAGCCGTTGACAAAAGTAACGAGCACTGTGGATAGCCCTGAAGCCCCACTGCATAAATCATTTCCAGCGTATCCGCATCTGCTACAACTACATTTCCTTTCGAACCTGTAGCAGATATTCCGCTTCCCGTAGCAAAATAAATTCTGTTCTTGTACACAATAGGCGTACTTGTAGATTGTGCATTATAATCTACCGTTTTAAGTCCGGAAAGCTTTCCTGAGGCATCAACCACAGCACTGCACAAGTGTCCTCCCTTTGTTGTAAAATATACCCTTCCTGAATCCTTATCATATGCTATGGATGAACGCTGGTCACCTAAGCCTGTAAGGGGCAGTGAACTTTTAATATCTCCTGTTACCTTGTCAAAGGAATAGAGTGTGGAATTTCCGGTTGTTCCACTTGTTCCATCATCCGTTCCGACAATTACACTATCTCCAATTATAACAGAGCCTGCCCAGTAAAATCCACCCATTTGTTTATGCTTCCATGTTGCAAGCTTCTCTTCCGTTTCATTTGCAGTATCCTCGTCTGTCACACTTAAACATACAAAGTTTGCATCCTTTGTCTCACCGTTCCAAAATCCTGTATATATATATCCGTCTGAATATGTAATCGGTGACAATGACTGTCCACTTAAAGCATCCTTATAAACCCACAGGGATTTAAGAGTTTTTGCATCAAATGCCTGTATGGTTCCGTTGCCCAATGGACAAAAAATCATTCCGGCTCCATAGGTTGGCGGTGTATATCCATAGCTTGGGGCAGCCTCCATATCTCCCTGTGCAAGTATTTCTCCTGTAGTTAAATCCAACTTATATAGTGTCTTATTTGACATTACAATAAGAGAATCATCAACAATAATCTGCACGCTAGGAGCAGCAGACCATCCGCTTCCAAGCTTCTTTACCCACGTAAGCTCTGTATCTTCAATACTGACAGGTGTTTTCATGGATGTTATACCCATATTGACATCACTGTTTCTAAAGTTATGCCATGCGGCACTTACTGCCTCAGGCTGTCCGTCCTCCACCTTATCAAGAGAAACATTTATTTGTCCTCCCTCAGACGGAACATTTCCCCCAACACCTGCATAGCCCGTTTTTGTTACGGTATATGTATAATCTCCTGTTGCAAACAAACCATTATAGCGTCCATCAATTTTTTCAATCGATGCTCCGTTTTTGTCATACACACGGACAACAGCATCTGTCGGTGTTACGTTTATTGAAAAATCTCCTGACTGGATTTTATTCAAGCTGATTGTGTATGTATTGGAAAGAGCACTTTCACCCTCGCCTGCAATAACCTTAACCAAAATTTTGTCAATATTACTTATATCTACTGTATTTTCTGTACTGTCATTGTAGGTTATAGTATAGTTTTCTTTTGTCGGCACTGCATTTACTGTTGCCGAAGCAGCATCTGACGGCAGTGTAATGGTGTACTCATTTTCAATTGAAGAAAAAGCCTTGTCCGGAAACTGTACATATTCCCCTGTATCAATCGTCAGTCCGGTCAGTACAGGCATACAATCAACATGAAACACATATTTTTTTGTCTGCTTTCCTTCTCCTGTAACCTCAATCGTAAATGTATTTTTACCGGGCAGAATGCACTCTGCGTTTTTTGATGTGCCACTCAACCATGTTATATCAGCAGATTCCTCGCCATATTTTACTGTAACAACATCGTTTTCATCCTTTGGTTTAGCCCTGAAATATAGCTTGCTTATAGTGTCACTTACACTGCCCAGATTATACTCCAACGTATCAGTCGAAAATACATTTTCAGTACTATATGTATCCTCCTCATTTCTTAAAATGGCAGTATAATTGTTTGGATATGATGATGTAGCTATAATCAGTGACTCAAGCTCTGCAATCTGCTCCACTGGTTCTTCTGAAGCATCACCAGGTGTCCCCTGTTCATCCGTTACATCATTTTCTGTAACTTGATCCTGTACATTTTCAGTAACTCCTTCCGTTGCTTCTGCCTTTATTGGCACAGGTGTAATGACCATGCCAAATACAACAAGCAACGCAATAATTCTTTTATAGACTAATTTTTTTATTTTGCTCATTTTTTGTTCTCCTATCTTTGAATATCAGCCCATTTAATATACTCCGCCGCCTACATCCGCTCCCAGGCCCTGACATGTATAGCACCATACAATCGTGTCTTTATCGGAAAGGACATACGAACTGCATCCGTAATTCGGAAACCAGCCATTTACCTTGTACATCCAACCGGACTGACTTCCACAATCAAATTCATATAAATAATTTATTCCTTCAATATAATAGCTTCCATAAAGCGGTGTATAGGAATATTCAAGTTGTATTCCATATGCATTACAGGTTCTTTTCAACACATCAAACACGGTATCACCATCTTGAAACTCAACCGTAACAGTCTCCAGTATGACTCCGTTTTTAGGTACATACACTTCCTTGCCGGGCTTAAGGTCTTTCTTATTATTTAATATTGTGTCACACCTTATTTGCAGCGTACATGTTTTAACCTTATTATCTTCCTTCTGGTGCTCCGTTGTCGCTTCCGTATGCTCAGTTTTCGGTTTTTCCGTAGCCACCTTATCTTCTGTCGTTGATGTACTTTCTGTTGTGGAAGGATTCGCTATCGTACCTTCTGTCGTAGCATGCTCCCTTGTTGTGGTTGCCTCATTGTTCTCTGTTTTACTGTCATTTTTCCCTGCTTCCGTTGTTCCTTTATTACCGCTTTCCTTATCATCCTTAACCTTTGGTGGTGGGTCAGGTGTATCACCCTTTTTATCTTCCTCATCGGACCCGTTTTTTTCGGCATTGCTGCCATCATCCCTAAAATCAGGTGATTCATTAGCGTCAGATTTTAAATTCTCTCTTGTATCATTACCATTTTGCACTGATGTATCAGCGTTTGCAGACAAAATGCTTCCGTCAAGATAAACGATATCACCTCCGCCGTAGCTGTTTTCATTCTGTCGGCTGGCTTCCAGGGATTTAAGCTCCTCCCCTGTAAAGCATAATCGTCTTTCGGCAGTAAGCTCAAGCAGAAGTGACAACTGAAACTCACTCAGTGAATGAATGTCTATGTCAGCCCTGTAATACTCACTATCCATAACATATATGCAGTTTCCTGCATATACCGTCTCACTTTTTTCATCAAACTCTGCCACTGCTTCTCCTGCAAATGAATATATGGTTGTTGTACCTGTTCTTGCACTTACAGAAAAAATCCCAGCATCCGATTTCGTCGTTGCATATGTGGCAGTAAGTGCCGAGGAGCTGCCTGCACCTGACATAAATACAAGCATTTCGCCCGATACAAGCTCAATCTCAATCTGTTCATCACTGATTTTTCGTACAACTGCCGTGGAGTTTTCTCCAATTATATATGTATCACCATTCTTTTCCAGCCTCACTCTAGCCTTTGTTTTGGTGGAAATGGTGTTTCCCTCTGTAACATTTGTCTTCTCATCCATCGTATAGGTGATTCCATTTTTATCAATACCTGCTATACCATAAACCTCTTTGACATTTATGCTATCTGATTTATTGCCTATGTAACCTCTTGTCACACCTACGATTACCGCCCCAACAACAGCTATTACGGCAATGATTAAGACCATAAGGGCATTATAAAGTTTTTTTCTCTTTTTTGTTTCCAAGACAAATTCTCCTGTCCGTAAATAATTTATTTGAAAAATAAGACAGAACTGTCCCCTGAATTAAGAATTTTAGCCTTTTATGCACCAAAAAAGAACATAGCACTATAGACACCGCTACACGAATTTTGAAAAAACGCATTAACCGCATCAATTAGAAACAATGTTTTAATTTAAACAAGCATAAAACGACGTCCTACCTCAGAAGACTTCCGCTTATAACAACAATACAGGTCTCCCGACTTAGCCTTTATCCTACTAAGACACCTTCCCAAAGCAAAAGCTATGCTTCAGTGGCTGCAAATTTGCACGTCCTTTCGTAGGCAACACGGTTGCTGAGACACAGTGCCGGACTTACACCGGCTTCCGAGATGTATTGTTTCGCTTATCATTATCTTATAACATATATTTCCTGTTTTAGCAACAAAGAAATAATGTGTTTCTCCTACCAGTAAGAAAATACAACACCCGCAAGAGGCGACAAAAATATCATAATTATGGAGAAGGAAAACGACTCCACCGAGGTAAGCGTTGCCCTCTGCTCCGACGGAAACATATCCTGCAAAATCGCATTGGTGCGAACCTGTAAGGCATCGTCTCCGATTGCAGCCAAAAAGCCTCCCAACGTCATAATCAGATAAATTCCCGAATGCTCCACAAAAACACCCGCCAATACAAGAAGCACCGACATGACAAATACATTCCTATACCTGAACCTTGGAAGCTTCAGTATAAGCTTGGAGCCGACTATTCCGCCCATCTCCATAAAGAACAAGGCAAAGCCGAGCCCCCATCGGGAAATTCCTGTTTGGGGAAGCTTTGCCTGCAGGAAAAACAGAAGTAAAGTGTCAACTGCTCCCACAAAGGAATTGCAAAGCATTAATTTCATTACCTTTTTTCCTGCGCTCTTTAAAAACAAAAGGCTCTCACGAAAGCATCCAAGCAGTTCATGTCCTATATAGGTTACATTTGCATCTTTTGCTCTTTCCTCTCTTTTACCCACATAAACCTCACACAGGGATTTCAAAATAAATATCTGTACCACGCCCGCCACAAGGTCTGTGCCGTATGCGATTTTATGACCAATAAAAAGTGCAAAGCCTGCACACAAGGTTGAAATTCCACTGCAAAGACGGTAAATAACAAGGGCGTTTGCCTCGTAGCGTTCAAATTCATTTTCCATTTTTACTTTTTTCAGCGAGTCATACGCCAGCGCATCTCCCGTACCTGATGAAAAATTATAGCTGAGTGCATGGAATGCAATGGATAGACATACCATAAATAAATTGCATGATAAAATCATTACAAGGCTTCCAAGCATCCTCATAATCGTGCTTACAATCAGCATTTTCTTTCTACCAAACACATCGGCAAATATTCCTGACGGAATTTCAAATATAAGGCTTGTTATGTGGAAAATAGTTTCCGCAATTCCTATTTCCACCAAGCTGTAGCCTCTTGACGCTAAAATTGCAACCCATCCTCCCGTAAGCGACAAATTTCCGAGAACGGAAGCAGTATATAATCTTGATATTTGTTTTTTAATTTTAAACATAAAAAAATCTCCTTAACTTTAAATTTCATAACTGTTAAGAAGATAATGCGATGTCCTTATTATAAATTTTCAGAAACGGATTGACTCAATATGCTTTAACAATCTGTCTAAAAAAAGGCGCACTATCCCCATATAGGGGAAAAAGTATAACCTTTCTTCAGTTGTAAATTGCGATTTTTCCAAAACATAATATCAACCTCAAAGCCCATGCTACCATAAATAATATTTATGCACAAGTTTTTTTAAGCCGTTTCATCAAACTTTTAATATGATACCTTGCAGGTTTTATTCAAATAGCAGACACACATCCTGCCACTGATTATTTTTCAACTGTAAAACATGACATTCACTTGTTTTTCCGTCGTTTTTATATTATTTTATTGACTTTTTATACCCTAAACTTATAATTAATGCATCTGAAAGCATGATATAAAAAACAGAATCAGGGAAAGAGGTATTCATATGTCAACAGAAATTCCAAAGCTTTTCGGAAGTCTTGTATTTAATGACGAGGTTATGCGAAATAAGCTTCCAAATGATATTTACAAGGCACTTAAGAAAACAATACAAAACGGAACCCACCTTGAGCTTGATGTTGCAAATTCAGTTGCCGTTGCAATGAAGGAATGGGCTGTAGAATTAGGAGCAACCCATTATTCTCACTGGTTCCAGCCTATGACAGGTTTCACAGCCGAAAAGCATGACAGCTTTATAAATATAGCCGGGGACGGACATGTAATCATGGAATTTTCCGGTAAGGAGCTTGTAAAGGGTGAGCCGGACGCATCCAGCTTTCCGTCAGGCGGATTAAGAGCTACATTTGAGGCGAGAGGCTACACCGCATGGGACCCTACCTCCCCTGCATTTATAAAGGATAAAACACTATATATCCCTACAGCCTTCTGCTCTTACAGCGGTGAGGCACTGGACAAAAAGACTCCGTTGCTCCGTTCCATGGAGGCATTAAACGAACAGGCTGTTAAAATGCTCCATTTACTTGGAAATAAAACGATTACCGGAGTAAATATAACTGTCGGTCCTGAGCAGGAATATTTCCTGATAGACAAAGATATGTACAAAAAACGTAAGGATTTGATTTTCTGCGGAAGAACCCTTATAGGTGCCCCTGCGCCAAAGGGGCAGGAAATGGATGACCACTACTTCGGAATATTAAAGCCTCGTGTTTCCGCATTTATGCATGAGCTTGATGAGGAGCTTTGGAAGCTTGGCATTCCTTCCAAGACAAAGCACAACGAGGTGGCTCCTGCGCAGCATGAGATGGCTCCTATATTTGAAAATGTAAACATTGCCACAGACCATAACCAGCTTACAATGGAGATCATGAGGAGAATTGCCGACAAGCATAATCTTATCTGCTTACTTCATGAAAAGCCATTTGCCGGTATAAACGGAAGCGGAAAGCATAACAATTGGTCCATAAGCACAAATGATGGTGTAAACCTTTTAAAACCGGGACGTACACCTGCACAGAACATACAGTTCCTAGTATTTCTTATGGCTGTAATTAAAGCCGTAGATGACTACGCAGATTTAATGCGTGTTTCTGCTGCCAGTGCAGGAAACGACCATCGTCTTGGTGGAAATGAAGCGCCTCCTGCCATAGTATCCATTTTCCTCGGTGATGAATTAAATGCCGTATTAAAGTCGATTGAAAATGATACATATTTCGGCAAGCAGGAAAAGATAGAAATGAACATAGGTGCAAATGTACTTCCTCACTTTTTCAGGGATACAACCGACAGAAACCGTACGTCACCATTTGCATTTACCGGAAATAAATTTGAGTTCCGTATGGTTGGCTCTGCAGCTTCCGTTTCAGGCCCTAACATTATACTGAATACTGCCGTGGCCGAATCTCTTGCACAATTCTACACTGAGCTTGATGGAACAGAGCCGGAGGACATGGAGCATGCAGTTCATGAGCTTATAAAACGTGCCATAAGAAAACATAAAAAGGTCATATTTGACGGAAACGGATATACGGATGAATGGGTGAAAGAGGCAGAGGCAAGAGGATTATACAACCTTCCGACAACGCCCGACTGTATGCCTTATTTTATAAGCGAAAAAAATATAAACCTATTTACGAAGCATCATATTTTTACCAAGGAGGAAATCCTTTCAAGATATGAAATTCAGCTTGAAACCTATGTAAAGACGATTGTCATCGAAGCAAGAACAATGGTTGACATAATTTCCAAAGATTTGCTTCCTGCCATAAATTCCTTTGCCGCCACAACTGCAAAGGAAGCAGCAGAAACAAAAGCATATCTTCCTAACATATCCTGCACAGCACAGGACGCTCTCATAAGACGGCTCACATCTGATTACACGGACATGACGAATCTTATCGACAAGCTAAAGCATGAGCTTACCCAACTTGGAGGCATAAGCAGTATGCAGGGAGCGGCAGACTACTGCCGAGACAAGATTATTGTTACGATGAATGAAATCCGCACCATTGCAGATGATGCAGAAGCTGCCATACCAAATGACTTCCTGCCATATCCAACGTATGAGGAATTATTGTTTTATTTGTAAGATATAAATTTAGGCGATTGCGAAACTCCTTATTTGTAAAACCTAGTTGTACAATATAGACAATATCATAAGCAGGTGCTTTGGAGCCGCCGGTGCTTAGCGAGGTATTTTCGAACTTAGCACCGTTGCGAGCGACAAGCAGCGCAAGCGTGCCTGTATTGATTTGTCTATATTGTACAACGGACATTTGCAAAAACTTAAGTTTCGCAATTACCTAGTTCTGACTATAAAACATATTTCTAGCAGTTTCCTACAAAAACATTTTTCAAGTATCTTTCTGCAACTGCCTTAAGCTCATGTATCCTTTTCACATCTGTTGCTTCCCTGTCCTGCATATTATATCTCGGGAAGAAACGTGTAATATGAAGCGGAATGGTGTCATTCACTAATGCAATCCATTTTGCTTCCTCCTCCATTTGCTTTAAAGAATCATTTTCATTTGGCACAATAAGCGTTGTAAGCTCCACATGACACGCCGTTGCGGCACATTTAATAACATCCTTAACCGCATCCAAGCTTCCGCCAAGCCTTTTGTAATATTCATCACGAAAGCCCTTTAAATCTATATTCATTGCATCAATGTATGGCAAAAGCTTTTCCATGATTGAAAGCGAAACAGTACCATTTGTTACAAGCACTGATTTCATATTTTGCTCATGCAAAAGCCTTGATGTGTCAAGGACATACTCCCAGCTTATAAGAGGCTCGTTGTAGGTAAAAGCAATTCCGATATTCCCCATTTTTTCGTAATAAAGAGCCTCATTCACTAGCTCCTTGGGCGAAATATATTTTATTCCTATATCCTCCTGCCCCACCATTGAGATTTCATGATTTTGACAGAAGGGACACCGCAGGTTGCAGCCGTAGCTTCCCACGGATAAAATTTTGCTGCCCTGACAAAACATTTTAAGGGG
The DNA here is from genome assembly GCA_947173945.1 of uncultured Lachnospiraceae bacterium. Taxonomy (GTDB): domain Bacteria; phylum Bacillota; class Clostridia; order Lachnospirales; family Lachnospiraceae; genus Coprococcus_C. The sequence continues at coordinate 3,574 of CAMWGV010000040.1, read as the reverse complement.
CTTTTTTTCAATAGGGTCAAGCGCCATAGAGGTTATGTGTCCGTAATTTTTACAGACTATTTTTCCATCCTCATTTTTTCTTGCCCTGCAAAGTCCCCACGCTCCATTTTTCAGCTTGCAATGATGAAAACATACATCACAGGTTGCTCCCATATTTTCCTCCTCCGACATGTTGAATATCAATTATGCGATTGCAAAACTCATTGTTTTTAAAACATAGTTGTTCAATATAGACAATATCATAAGCAGGTGCTTTGGAGCCGCCGGTGCTTAGCGAGGCATGTCCTGAGGTGTCTGCGAAGCAGACGGAGTCCTGAGGACAAGCTACTTTCTACCGTTGCGAGCGACAAGCAGCGCAAGCGTGCCTGTGTTGATTTGTCTATATTGTACAACGGACGTTCACCAAAACTTAAGTTTCGTAATCGCCTACTTGAACATCAATAGTGTCTCACTACCTCAAATCGTTCCATTTCTACAGGTTCATCCTCTGCAATGCCCGCCTTTTGCTTTGCAATGGCAAGCTGCTCCTCCACAGTATCTACACCTTCAAGATTCGGAAGAAGAAGCCCTCTCCTTCTTCCCCTTGTAACTATAACGCCGTAACGTTTTACATCAAGCTCATTCGTGGAGGATATTTTTTCCGTGTCTCCCAAAACGTCCACGCTTATCGTAAGCCACGGAAGCTCAGCCTGCTTTATAGGCGAAAATCTTGGGTCACGGGTAGATGCGCTTATGGCATTTGCAACAATTTCCTTTGCTATAGAGCTTTGTGTTGCTTCTATGGTCCCGATGCAGCCCCTAAGCCTCCCATCCTTTTTTATGGAAACAAAAACCCCTGCCTTCTTACCCAGCATTTCTTCCGGAAGCCCACTTGGCATATCAGGCGTTTTACCCACGGTTACGTATTCCTCAATCGTCCTTCTTGCAAGACTTACATAGGCATCTTCATTTTTTCTTTGCTCAGTAAGCTTTGTTTGCAGTACATTTTCAAATTGTTGTTTAAAGCTTCGTCCGCTATCCTGCCCCTTGGGCTCATATGTGCATATACCATAACCGACGCCAAACGGTCCCTCATATGAGAGCTGTTCTGCCTCTACCGCACTTTCATCAAGAGCACCTGCCATTATAACAAAGGAACGGTGTCCGCACTCTGCCGCGCTCTCCATAAAATATTCTGAAAAATCAAGCAATTCATTAAACGCAGCCCTCTCCATTACATCCATAACCCTACTGTCGTATTCAGGACCTTCCTTACTGTAGCCGTAAGGTCCATCCTCCATAAGCTTATGCGACAAATCACCGCTTGCAATAATTGCAACATTTCTGCCAAGCTTATCTGCAACCTCCTTGATACACTGTCCAAGCTCATAGTGCATTGCAAGAGGCATACCCGAAAGCCCAATCCTCACAAGCTTGTAATCCTTCCAATATTTATTTACAAAATACAGCGGCACCATAGTACCGTGGTCTAAGCTTTTGTCACGCTCACCCAAGGTTCCCGCTGGAATGTTTTTCTCATCTGCAAATGTGCAAAGCTCCTTTACAAACTCCGTGTCGTAGGATACCTCCATCTCCACCTGTCCTGCCATAAATCTGCTAAAATCCCCTTTTGCACCATTTCCCGGCGAAATGTGAAAATAGTCTGAATACAAAATCTGATGAGGCGAAATAAGCACGATTGTTTCAGGTTTGTGCTCTGCAAGCCGCTTTGCCGCCTCATGATATGCATTAATTGTTTTTTCTATTCCATTTTCCTTACCCCTGCCAATCTCCGGTATAATAAGCGGCGGGTGAGGAACCATAATTGCCGATGTTATTCCCATAAAATACCTCCTTTGTAGCTATTCACAACGAATTTTATGCATCTTTTTTCTAATATGTATCATACTAATGTTAATATTTCAATATATAATTTACTGGAGGTAAACATGAAAGAGGCATCGCGAAATAAAACCATAAAAACCATTCCATCCGGTGTGTGGGAAAGCAGCAGACCCAAGAAGGGCAACAATAACAATGATAAAAACCAGCCTTCCACAGACATACAGGGAAACGGTTATCCCTTAAACAATAAAAAGGATAAATGATATATTAAACTGCAATAATATCGTTCATGGAGGTTTCCAACAAAACCGATAAGGCGTAAAAGTTTTCAAGTGACGGAAGTGTTTCCCCTCTCAGCCACTTATAGATGGAATTCGTATTTACCATCCCGAAATACTCACTCGTATCCTTAACGGTTATTCCCTTTTCCTTCCTTATTCTGTTAATGTTTTCTCCTGTTTCAACAGGGTTTACTACAGGATAGCTCATACCTTTTTTCTCCTTTCCATAAATTTCACAGTGCGCCATAAGAGATTCGAGCTCCTGATATACAGGTTAAAAGCCTGTTGCCATACCACTTGGCTAATGACGCAAAAAGTTTTTAAAATGAAAAAACCACCTGCCGATTATTCGACAAGTGGTATTTGAAAAATATTCTTTTAAATTTATATTATCAAACCTTTAAGCATTTTTGCTTATCCACACTATCAAATAACGGCACAAAAACAGGCCCAGAATTTATATAATATATTTTTTGCTGGATTTTACGAGCACTGTTTAATTGTAGTTCTCTTGTAGATAAGTACAGCATTGCTTAATGTCCTTTCATAATATTTCATACTAATTTATATTTCTTTTTGTATATTCCCCCAATTATTCCATTTTGTAAAGTAACCCGGTAGGTTAAAGCATTTTTTGTGTTTTCAAAACGGGATGTTTGTGTTATTTTTAAATAAATTGAATTAGAGATTTATAGATTGGAAGTTGAAGATTTAAACGATAAGAAAGAAATCGCCAAAATCACAGGGGAAGTATTGCCAGACAATGTATTAAACAAACAGATTGATATACCTAATGAGAAAGCATCATTGCCGATTATTTTTTATAGTATTCTTTTGGGACTTGATATTATTATGAGATTTTTCTAAATTAGTAAGGATATACTTATGTAAAATCTTAAACATATTTCAGTTTGTATTTTGTTAATGACTAGGATAAAGTAGAGCTGAATTTAAAAACTACAGTAGTAAAAAAATTAGCTATATAGGGAAATTAGTCTGTTGAAAAAGATTGGTGATGGTTAGAATAGGAGGATTCAAATGGAAGAACTTAGCGTGAAAAATGTAACAAAATATTTTAAGATAAGTGACAAGCAGAAAAAAGCCCTGGGGCTTTCCGAAAATAAAAAGCTTGCCGTAAATGATGTAAGCTTTACGGCACATTCGGGAGAAATATTTGGGCTTTTGGGTACAAACGGTGCAGGAAAAACGACAACGATGAGGATGATTTCCACACTTATTAAACCTGACAGTGGCAACGTATGGCTTGGAGGCGTAAATATAATAGAAGAACCGGAGGCAGTCAGGGGAAATCTTGCTTTTCTTACAACTGATTTAAAGCTGGACGGCAAGTCAACGGCAAACGATATGTTCGATTTCTTTGCTGCCTTGCATCATATTACAAGAGAAAAACGAAAAGAGAGATTAATTGCTTTATTTCATCGCTGTGGCGTAGGCAAATTTGGGGATCG
>CAMWGV010000039.1 GCA_947173945.1 uncultured Lachnospiraceae bacterium | reverse complement strand
ATACGGTGGGAAATTAATATAGAGGGGAGGATATTAAGGAACAACCGTTTTTTTAATTGTTATATATACTTATATCATAAAAATTGTTTGTTCAAACAAAAATTCCATCGATGATACATTTAATTTAACAACAAAGTTATTTATTGAAAGCAACTTTGCAATGGACGAATGTTCATAAACAAGGAGGTAATTTTATGAAGAGAAAAAAAGTGTTTGCAATTCTCAGTTTAACAGCTTGTATAGTTATGCTGGTTTCGACGGTATGTTTTGCCAGAGATTGCACAATAAAAAAAGAATATGGGATTTATACACTGACCTGTTATATCAACTGTGATAAGTCGAGTGGTACAGGTTCCACCTCTGGCTCAGCAAGACCATACGATAATTATGTGTCGGTATCAATCTATGATATAGACCAGAAGCTGATTGGAGCTGATAGCAAATCACAGGAATCTAAGGTTACATTGACTTTGAAAAAAACAAATAAAGTGTACGGAACACAAACAACACATGCAGTAATGAATGGGCATGGTGGATTACTTGCACCTACAAGTCAGATGATCTTTCAATATCAGGGCAGGTAAATATGAAGAAACGAATTATAACAAGCTGGCTTGTGACATTTGGTGTCATATTCATGGTTTTCCTTGGTTTGTTTTTGCTTTATATATCGTCTTGGGCACACGGAAGTTCTAAGGATGGTGTATATTATGCACAGGCAGGATTTGAATTTGGGACTGGTGCAGGGCTTGGTAATACTAGGTCGATTTGTCAAAAAACCAAGAATGATGCCAGTTTTGAATATTCTGTTAATTGTCTGGAAATCAACGGAGAAATTGTGTTTAAGGTTTATTATGTGCATGATGTAGTCGGTACAACAGATGAAAAGAAAATGGACAGTGTCAGTAAGATTCATGAACGTGGAGATTCTGTCATGGTGCTGGAGCAGAGAATTGATGAGATTGGGACATACCGCTTCGATTTATCAGATGAGAAGAATGGTTTTTATATATTCTGTATTGATGCGGCACAGCCTGATACACGAGCAAAGGGAACGGAGGAGCTTACGAAATATAGTTCAAATTGGTCAGTTTTAATGGACAGAATAGGAGTCAAATGAAGGAGCTAGCAAGATATAAGATTCATGCCGTTGTTTTGATATTGGGCTTTTGTATCGCCTCGGTTATGTTTAGCTACAGCTTTGGTATTATGGTAAATAAAGAGGCGGAGCAAAAGGATATTGAGGCATGTCAATATCAGTATACCGCATGCTTTTACGCATCACCGACGGAAAATGCAAATGTGTGTCCTGAAAGGGATGCTCTTACCCAAGATATGCTAACGTTGCTTGACGGAATAAAAGAGACTGGTGATATTGTAGTTCATACCAGTTTTATTAATGTTAATCTAGGTGTATATGGAGTTTGCACGGCAAATATATATTTTGACGGGCAGATGCCAAAGTATCGTCTTGTGAAGGGGGATTTTCCGACAGAGGAGCAGCTTCAGTCGGACGGAAGATATGTGGTGCTTGGAATCAACAAGAAGGATGCGACATACAGAAGGGATGGCAGGGATTACATATTGATTCAAGAGGACGAGTATGAGGTAACAGGGTATATCTCAGCGAAAAATTCCACAATACTGGATAATAAAATTCTTCTGTTTTATAGCAGTATTGGAGACAGAATAAAACAGAATCTTTTAGACTATTATAGGATGGCTATGTTGAATATTATTTATGAAAGCGATACAAACAGTGAGACCTATACATATATGTCGGATTACATACATAGTCTGGATGCATATGAAGAGGAGTACGGAACATATGAATCGTCGAATTATAATATTATGGTATCTGATTCGGGAGAACAGTGGTATTCCACTGCTGAGCCATTGCCTATGTATGGAACTTGGTCTAAGCTGATATATTTATTTTGTATTGTTATGTTGTTATATGTTATGGAATTGTGGATGCAGCAGAGAAGGGAAGAATTTGCAATCCGAAAGGCATTCGGTTATTCTGATGCAAAAATTATGGGACTGATTATGGCGCAGATGGCAAAACTGCTTTTGGTGGCTGTTGTTATGTCAGAGCTGATTATCTCTCTTTTGACATATGCAGATGTCGGAATATATGTCCTGAATACAAAGGATATTTTTGATAGGGTTGTGAGGGAACTGATATTTGCTATTCTTACTTTTCTGTTTGTAAGTATTATACCTTTTATCAGGATATGCACTGAGAAGCCTATGGTCTTACTGTGCAGGGGGAAAGCAGGATGAAAAATATTTATTGGTATACCATATGCCAGATTTATAAGAAAAGAGTGCCATCACTTTTGACGATACTGATGCTGGCAGTCACAATTTCGGTTGTGTTTTATACATTGCTTCTTAATAAGTACAATACATATAATTTGCAACAGGCAGAGAAGTTGTTGATGGATGATACAAGCAATGTATACAAGCTGGAATATCGTATTATGCTTGCACCGTTATTACCGGATGAACTGTCAGAGCTTTCAGCCTTCTATGATGAAATCAGTGGGTGGAAGGAAATTTCAAAATGTGGGATGTACACCGATTATGATAATTATAAACTTGGTGTTAAGGAGCTGTATGTGCAGGAGAAACTTATCGGATTGTGTCGATTGGAAACCGCTTCCGGCGTTCTGGTGCAGCTTGGCACCGAAGGTGAATATGGCATGGCATATGTTGGCTGTGAGCTTGCAGATGCATATCCTAAGGGGAGTGTGTATGAAGCAGGTACGGGAGAACGGTATATTATAAAGGATGTATTACGGAAAAACTCAAAATGGCTTCCGAGACAGTCCGGTGATGCACTAATGGATATGGATTGTTCCATATTGCTGGATTACGATTATTGGATAGAGGCTCAGCCACCTGAGCTGTATAACGGAATAGGGGGTTATTATTATGCAACGGAGGACAGGGATGTACATAACAAAATTATGAAACTTGCAGAACAGTATGGTTTGGAATTTTATGGAACCTATAACCTGAAGGATCAATACAAGTATTTAAAACGGGATATTCTTAGAAATAATGTGGAGTTGGTTTTGATGCCTGCTGTTATGTATATTGCGGCTGTTATGACAATTATACTGCTTTCTGTGAAATCCCTTGCTGATAACAGAACGGATTATGGCATTATGCTGGCAAATGGAATGACAAAACGTCAGATCATGGCGATTGTCATTGTTGAGAGTGTGTTTAAGATGGTTGTTGCCGGTCTGACCGCTGCATTGTATTGGAGTGTTAATATCGGAAAGCAGGGACTTATCTTTCTGAGACCTGTCATTGCATCAAGTATTGTGACAACGATAGGGATATGTCTTGTAACACTTATTTTGGCGAATATTGTTCCGCTTTGGCTCCTTAGAAAATATAGAATAAGTGATATGCTGTAATCTGTTATGAAAGCAAAGCGACAAAATAGGTAATAAAGATTTTTTTAATGAATAAAGAAAAACGTTGTGTTTTTATAGCAGGATGGGATTAGATAAAGTGAGACAATTAATAAGATTTAAAATGAATGCGGTGTTTCTCGTTATAAGCTTTTGCATAGCATCCGTTATGTATAATTACAGTGCCGGAGTAGAAGGAAGTATAAATGCAGAAGAAACGGATAAGCTGCTGTATAAATTTACTTATGGTGCAACTGTGAGTGTGGGTGCAGCTACTGAGGCAGGTTATAACAGGAAACAGGCTAAGCAGGATATGCTTGCATGCATAGAAGGGATAACAGAAGAACAAAATACCTTGATTTTCATATCTGTTTTTTGTGTATATGTAAATTATGCACATACAAGTTGTATGGCAGAGATATACCTGAGCGGTCCTATGCCCAAATACAGCTTTGTAAAGGGAGGGTTCCCGACAGAGGAGATGCTGTCCTCGGGCATGCGGTATGTGGTGCTGGGGGACGGAATGAGGCACAATACATATCGAAAATCCGGGAAGGATTATATATTGATACAGGGTGACGAATATGAAGTTACTGGATATGTTTCGGCGCCGAATTCAGGAATACTTTCCGATACAATTTTGCTTTTCTATGACGCTATCGGTAGTAATGTAATAGATAGTCTTTGTGAGTATTATATTAGTGAAAGCTTTGTTTTGCAGTATATGAGTGATACAAATCAGGCAGTTTATACACTTATGATGGATTATCTGCATACTTTGGTGCTGAATTCAAAATCTGAATTTGAATATGTATTGGAATCAGATGTTTACAAATTTATAACAAGTGATGGTGCAAGGAAACATGATTATTCTTCAAATGCTGAGCAGGTATTAAGATATCAAAGATTTGCAAGGCTGATTTATATATTTTGCATTATTGTAATTATGTTTGTTTTGTGGCTTTGGATGGTGCAAAGGCAGGAGGAATTTACAATCCGAAAGACATTCGGTTACTCTGTATTTAAGCTGTGGGGTATGGTTTTAGTTGAAATTACAGAACTGATTTTGGTGAGTGCAATATTGTCGGAGCTTGTGATTGCTGTGATTGCATTCGTTGATAAGGATATGTATGTTTTTAAAATCGAGGATGCTTACAGCCGTTTTTTGATGGAGGTGTGTTTTATATACATATCTCTTATAATCGTAGGTATTGTATCATTTATTAATCTGTGTACCAAAAAGCCTGTAACGTTGATGAATAAGGGGAAAAAATGATGAATAATATTTTTTGGCGTGCAGTATGCCAGATATATAAAAGGAAAATCTTTTCACTGATGACTGTTTTAATGATGACAGTTGCCATTGCAGTTATGTTTTATTCCTTTGTACTATATAGCTTTTTTCATTATCCGCTGCGTCAGGCAAGGCATATCCTGAATGATGACGTGAGGGATGTCTATAAGCTGGAATACCGCACGATATTAGCTGCTGTGCCAGAGGACGAACTGTCAGAGCTTTGTATGTTTTATAATGAGATGGGTGGATTGGAAGGAATTGATAAATGCGGCATGTATGCCATGTCGTATAATTATACTGAGGACATGCAGGAGCTGTATATACAGAGGGATATAATCGACCTGTGTAATTTGCAGACTATTAATGGTACGACTGTAGAACTGGAGGAGACAGAACAGTATGGTGCAGCTTATGTAGGCTTTGAACTTGCAACGCGCTATCCCAAGGGAAGTATTTATGTGACCACAGAGGGGGAGCAGTATTTGATTCTGGACGTGCTGGATAAGGACACCAAATGGCTCTTTGATGAGCTTGGGGCTTCTGTGATTGACTTGGATTGTGCGGTTTTACTTGATTATGATTATGTGATTGATAGAGATTTAAACCATATAAAAAATGGTATGAATAATTATTACTTTGTCACGAAGGATGCAGATATGTCTGATATTGTTATGCAACTGGCGGAGGGGCATAATCTGGGAATTTATGGAATTTTTAATTTAGAGAGCAGTTGTTTCAGCTATATTAAATCCGATGTACTTGCCAGGGGAGAATCCTATTATTTTCCGCTGTTGTCATATCTTGCTTCCGTGAGTGCTATCATGATGGCGTCAATGACTGCATTTCTCAGTAATAAGGCTGATTATGGTATTATGTTGGTGAATGGCATGACAAAACGTCAGGTTATGATGGTTATTGTCCTTGAAAATCTGTTTAAGCTATTGGTATCCTGCATGATGGCTACGTTGTATTGGTTTTTGAATCTTAACAGGTTGGACAGTACATTTTATATGGTGCTATCTGACAGTATTGTTTTAACGACACTGCAGTGTATTGTCACGGTTATTTTGATTAGCATTATACCAGTCATACTGATTAAGCGGTATCGGATAAATGATATGCTAGCTGAAAAATGAAACGGAATGGAAGAACAAGATATGTTTGGGAGGAGAATATGATTGAATTAAGAGATGCAACAAAGATATATAAAGGTGAAGCATATGAAACGAAGGCGATAGACCACATGGATCTGACGATTGAAGATGGAGCATTTGTTGCAATTATGGGCAAATCCGGTTCCGGGAAGACTACATTGCTCAATATTGTGGGTTGTATGGATTCTCTGACGAGTGGAGAGCTCTTTATTGATGGAGAAGAACTGGGTGGATTAAGTGAGCACAAGGTAGGGATTGTAAGGCGAAATAAGATTAGTTTTATTTTCCAGAATTATGCACTTATGCAGCATTATACGGTATATGAGAATATAGAACTTCCTCTGAATGCAAGAAATTATAAGTATAAGGATAAGAAGAAGGCTGTTAATGAAATTATGGAGAAACTGAACATTGCACATCTTGCATCCAAATTTCCACGTCAGATATCAGGGGGTGAACAGCAACGTACAGCAATTGCGAGAGCGATGGTATCCGGTTGCAAATACATATTGGCAGATGAACCAACAGGGGCCTTGGATAGTATGACTTCTGCGGAGCTGATGAAGCTTTTTCAGATGATGCATGAGATGGGAAAAACTATTTTAGTTGTCACGCATGACAATGAGGTTGCCCGTTATGCACAGAAAACTATTATCATATCAGACGGAAGAATAGAGACTGTAAAGGAGAACAAAAATTTCGTGGAAAAATGACAAAACTGTTTCCATTATCGATTGACTATGGTATATTTATTTTAGTTTAAGTGCAACCATACAGGAGGTAATGTATAGTATGAATATAAAATTACAAAATATTGTTGATAATCTTGATATTATAAGACAACTGTTTGACAAGGATTTAATTATTTCTGTTTTGGATGAAAATGGAGTGGTTCAGGGTTTTTCGTTGCCTGAGGGAGTGCCACCGCAGGTAGAAGTCGGTTCCGTGTTTGAGGATCCGAGCGGAATCTTTGCTGAGGTTATAAGAAGAGGTATAACAAAACATAATTATCTGCCTAAGGAAGTTATGGGTTTTCCGGTTGAAGGGAATTTAGTTCCGATTAAAGATGACGGAAAGGTGGTAGGCTGTGTAATATGCACCTATTCTGTAGAAAGCAAGGAAAGGATTAAACATATTGCCACAGAGTTTCAGGAATCCATTCAGGAAATTGATAATTCCATTCAGGATGTTGTTAAAGGGATTGAGAGTTTATTTACTATGCTTACAACTATGAATCAGATGACCTCCGATGTGGAGAAGGATGTCAATGAGGCAACGGATGTTGTAAATAACATCAGCCATAATGCATCCCATTCTAATATACTTGCACTGAATGCTTCCATTGAAGCGGCACGAAGCGGAGATGCGGGCAGAGGGTTTGCGGTTGTTGCTACAGAGATGGGTAAGCTGGCAAAAGACAGCGGTACTTCGGCAACTCAGATAAAGGCAACTTTGTCTGTAATTGTAAATCATCTTGAAACCATTACCGAGTCTATTAAAGAAGCTGATGATATGGCAAAAACCCATATTGACAGCATAAGCTCAATAAGAAATATATTGGAACACACGATTTCCATTGCACAGGAACTGGAGAATGACATAGAAATATAATCCAATCATTTTATGTTGTTAAATGATGAGATTGATTTGCTTACATCTGCAGAAAACAATCTGCCTTTCGGAGGATGATAAGTAAGTAATACAAAAGCGATAAAAACGATACATACTAAGTAGCCCAATAAAAACGTGTAGGACTCCAACTTGCACAATAACGTAAGTTTATAGGAAAGCCAGAATGCAATTATGACACTCAAAATAAATGTGCCAATATCTAAGATAAAAATATCTTTGCCAAGAATAGATGTATATGCATAGAAAAATATTGGAATTAATAAGGTTCCTGTTAAAATTCCAAAACATAGGGAAGAAGCAATACATGGGTAGGCTTTTCTGAATTTCAAAATAAGGAAAATGGAGTATATTAACATCGGAAAAAATAACAGCTTCATATGTTCCCATGTGGATTCATTGATTGACGTAAAGAAACCAACTATATGATTGTTTCCGGTCCAATCATATAGGAAGTGGGCAAGTGTGCCTGTAATCAGGACAAAAAATATTCCAATAATTGTATATCTTTTTAAATGCTTCATAGAATTTACCTCATGAGATAAGTATATGTAAGCGAAAAAAATATTATGTATTTTTCTGAAAAATAACATAAACAGATTGACGATGAGGAAAAATGGCTTTTCGGTATATATTGCTGCCGGAATGCCATTTTTATTTTATGTCGTGTGATGAGAATGGAATGTATGAAATGAATAAAACTGTCATTTATGTCAAAGATATTCAATGAAAGAACTTTGGAAGGTGGTTACATATACCCAAATTAAAGATTTCTTGAAAGTAAATCTCTGATAGACTATAATTAGACTATATTAAATTATCTACATGAGTTAAAATATCTGCAGATAATTTAATCATTACTTTTCGGGAGATAGGAATTTATGAAAAAAAGGACAACACGTTTTCTGAATATAAGTCTTGTTCTGGTATCGCTTTTTTGTATATGTATATTTATCGTCCAAACAATCTGTGTGAATCTTATGGGAGAAGATGCCATCCGGCAGCTTGGTGTTTTTTACATGTCTGGAATCAGCGAACAGGTATCAGCACATTTTGGAACTACCATTGAGCTCCGTCTGTCTCAGGTAGAATCGCTCGTAGATGCTGTTCCACCCGGACGCGTTACAGGAGAAAGTGCAATGCGGATAGCACTTACATATAATGCACGATCCATGGGCTTTGAATATCTTGCCCTTTATACGGAGGATGGCACCTTTCATATGCTCTACGGCTCTCAGGTGACGGCAGATGTTCCGGAGAAGCTGCACAGCTCTGTTCAGGGGGGAAAGTATAATGTCTGTGCAGGAAAGGATGCAGATGGAAATCCGATTGTTTTGATGGGTGTACCGGCTGTATATCCTATGAGTGACGGAAAGACAAGCATTGCGTTGGTTGCGGGACTGCCCACTAGTTATCTTGATGATTTATTGGAAACCAATATCCGAAACAACAGCACGGAATATTCGATTATCCGTCAAGATGGCAGCTATATTTTGAATAACGGTATCATAGAAGATAGTAATTATTTTGAACGGGTTAGAAGTCTTTATGAAACTTATAATGGAAAAGAACCGACCCAATATGCAGAGGAACTTCGTGGCGCAATGGAAGCCGGCAGGGATTATACCAGTGAAGTTCTGATTGAGGGTGAAACATGGAATGTCTATTGCACTAGTCTTCCGAATTCAGATTGGTACTTAATTTTGAAAAATTCTCATAATACACTGAATGAGACGGTAAATCTTCTTCAGAAGAAATGGGCATATGTTGCTGTTGGCGGTGGCAGCCTGATTATCTGTGCACTGCTCTTTGTCTTTTTTGGATATTACCGTCTGAATAAAATGCATATGAAGGCATTGGAGGAAGCTAGGGAAACTGCGGAACAAGCAATGCTGTCAGCAGAGCGGTCTAACAGGGTGAAAAGTGAATTTCTCTCCAATATGAGCCATGATATCCGTACACCGATGAATGGTATTATGGGAATGACATCAATTGCTATAGGCAGTCTGGATAATCCCTCACGGGTGCGTTCCTGCTTGAAAAAGATACATGTATCCAGCCGGCATTTGCTGGGACTGATTAATGATATGCTGGATATGTCTAAAATTGATAATGGTAAGCTTACATTAAATATGGAACCCCTTTGTATTCGTGATATTATGCAGAATATTGAGACAGTCATCCAGCCGCAGATACAGGAGAGAAAACAGCAGTTCAATATTTATATACATGATATCTATCATGAAAATGTGTGCTCAGACAGAGTCCGTTTAAGCCAGATTCTTTTGAATATTCTGGGAAATGCGGTTAAGTTCACTCCGGAGGGCGGCACCATTACGGTTGATTTGTATGAGGAAGCTTCTCCAAAAGGAAATGAATATATCCGTTCCCATTTACATATCAAGGATAACGGTATAGGCATGTCCAGCGAATTTCAGAAGAAAATATTTGATGCGTTTGCCAGAGAAGACAATGAACGTGTGGATAAAACAGCGGGAGCCGGAATGGGTCTCACCATTACCAAGCATATTGTAGATGCAATGGATGGTATCATTACTGTAGAAAGTGAGAAGGGAAAAGGAAGTCATTTCCATATTATTCTTGATATGGAAAGAACAGTTGACCAGGAGAAAGAACTGCATTTGCCGAAGCAGAATGTTCTCGTTATTGATGATGACGAAATAGCAGGAAATCTTGCCGTATCATCATTGGAATCCATTGGACTTAAGGCGGAGACTGCAGCAGATATGAAACAGGCTTGCCAGATGATAGAGGAGCGTTGCGGCAAAAATGAGCACTATCACATGGTTCTGGTAGATTGGGATTTACAAGGGCAGCATTGGACAAAGGTTGTGGAAGAGTTGGCTGGCCGTTTCGGACAGGAACTGCCTATTATAATTCTCACTGACGGCGAATGGGATGAATTAGAGATAATAAGTGAAAAAGCCAATATATGCAGTTTTATTTCAAAACCTCTGTTCCGTTCCAGCCTTTACTATGGTCTGCGCCAGTTTACAGAAGAAAAGCTGCCGCAGCAGGAGCAGAAAGAAGAATTTGGTATCAGATTAAAGGGACGACGTATACTCGTAGCAGAAGATAATGAATTAAATTGGGAAATTATAAATGCAATACTTTGTGAATTTGGAATGGAAGTAAAGTGGGCAGAAAACGGACAGCTTTGTGTGGAAGAATTTGAACAGTCTGCTCCGGGGTGGTATGACGCCATATTAATGGATCTTCGAATGCCTGTTATGACAGGATTTGAAGCGACAACTGCAATACGACAGCTAAAACGGAATGATGCACAAACTATCCCGATTATTGCAATCAGTGCAGATACATTTGATGATGACATTCAAAAATGTTTTGACTGTGGCATGAATGCCCATTCAGCAAAACCATTAGTGCCGCAGGAGATTATCTCTTTGATGGAAGAGCATATTCTTTAAGAAACAGTATGAATGGAAAGGGGAATTCGATTATGAAAAAAATAAATGCTTTGATAAGCTTGCTGTTAGTTGTTGCCCTTTTATGCTCTTGTAGTGGCAGAACCTCAAATATCGAATTGGAGAGCGGCAGCGACACCGAAGAAGTTACAGAACTGGTTTTGTGGACATTTCCGATAGGCAATTGGGGAAATCCTACGGCGGTAGCCAGCATGTTGACCAGTTTTCATAAGGAACATCCTGACATCCATGTTACGGTGGAATATTTAAATTACGATAACGGAGATGAAAAAATCAATCAGGCAGCTGAAGATGGATGTCTGCCGGATTTGATATTGGAAGGGCCGGAGCGTCTTGTCGTAAATTGGGGTGAAAAAGGCTGGATGGTTGATCTGTCTGAACTGTGGGAATCTGATACAGCCGGTGAAATATATGATAACATAAGAATTGCCTGCCAGCACAGTAACGGAGATTATTATGTATTTCCAGTCTGTATGTCTGCACACTGTATGGCCATTAATTATGATATGTTTCGGGAGGCAGGGGCTCTTCAGTATATTGATGAAGAAACACACACATGGACGACGGAGAATTTTATTAAAGCGGTTCAGGCTTTGAATGACTATCAAACAGCGCAAGAGATGAATGGAAATGTTGGTGTCGTATACTGTAAAAATCAAAGCGGTGACCAAGGAACGCGCGCCTTGGTGACCAATCTGTATGGCGGCACCTTTACTGATGCCACACATACAAGTTATACAGTTGACAGTGAGAAAAACAGGCAAGCCCTGCAGCTTCTTTATGACTTAGAGGGTATTAACTTTGAACCTTCTCTTACCTCTGCGGATGCAATCGATTTATTTTGTAAAAAAGAATCTGCCATGTGTTTCTGTTGGAATGTATCTATGGAAGTGCAACAGACCATAAACAATCCGAATTTGGATTTTGAAGTTTTTCCGATGGCTTTTCCGACTAGCGAAGACACACTAAAGCTTCAGGGAGGTATCTGGGGGTTGGGTATTTTTGATAATGGCAGTCAGGAACGTATTATGGCAGCCAAAACCTTTATCCGCTACATGACGGAAAATGACATTCCATACACCAGAGCAGTAAGAGCTACTTCCTACTGGCCGGTGCGGGATATGGGTAATATATATGAAAATGATATGCTTATGACAGAATATAGCATTTTTACGCCATACATGGGTGATTATTATCAGATTACGCCTAACTGGTCACAGGCACGTACTGCATGGTGGCAGCTGTTGGCGAAGATTGGAAACGGAACCGATATTTTTGAGGCGGTAAAGGGATTTCCTTCTCCGGAATGATTGTTGGTGGGGATAAATTTATGAGTACAAAAATTATAAGCTTTGTCAAAAAGGAAACAATACTTTGCATAAGTCTTTTGCTTGCAGTGATATCTGCATTTTTTGTGCACCCTGACAATGAGTACATGGATTATGTAGATTGGCATACATTAATGCTGCTTTTTTCACTTATGGCAGTGATGGCAGGTTTACAGCATCTTGGTGTATTTCGAAAAATCGGAATAATGCTTTTATCCCATACAAAAAACACAAGACAGCTTGTGCTTATATTAGTTTTTCTTCCATATTTCTTCAGCATGCTTATTACAAATGACGTGGCGCTTATTACCTTTGTTCCTTTCGCAATCATTGTTCTCAAGCTTGCCGACAGGAAAAACATGCTTGTTCCCATAGTTATTTTACAGACGGTTGCCGCCAATCTCGGCAGTATGCTTACACCTATGGGAAACCCACAAAATCTTTATTTATATTCACAATCGCAAATGTCCCTTGTAGCTTTTCTAACGCTTACGTTTCCTTACACAGTTGCGGCAGCTTTATGCCTGGTTATTGTAATTTTGTTTTTTAAGAAAAAAAACATTGATATGATTGACATGGAAAACGACTCCAATATATCAAGGCTGTTGCTTTTTATGTATCTTATTTTATTTTTCCTATGTCTTCTCTGTGTCTCGGATATCATTGACGTTAAGATTGTGACAGCCATAATCATTATTTTTCTTCTTATTTTTGAACGTGAAATCTTCACATCAATTGATTATTCACTTCTCGGAACATTTATCGGTTTTTTTATATTTATAGGAAATATGGGAAGACTGCCGCAATTCCACAATTTTATTGAAAATTTAATTATTGGAAACGAGGTACCTGTCTCAATACTCTCAAGTCAGGTTTTAAGCAATGTTCCATCCGCGCTTCTTTTATCAGGCTTTACGGACAGTTGGAATGCTCTTATTGTAGGAACAAATTTAGGCGGACTTGGTACACTTATTGCATCAATGGCAAGCCTTATTTCATATAAGCAGATTGCGCGGAATTACCCAGATAAAAGAATAAGCTATCTTATCTGGTTTACCATCACAAACATTATTATGCTTGCCATATTGTTTGCAATATATTTGGTCTTGAATTAATGAGTGTTCATTATTCATATCTACTTTAATCTGCCGTAAGTATATTCTTTGCTATGCAACGGAAAGTTGCATAAAAAAATCAAATGTATACAACTGTTGCTTGTGCAGGTTCAGGTTTTTTATTATGGTTGTCACATAACAAAAGTAGGAGGTTGCGTTATGGACAGGCAAACAGTCATATCGGCTAAGCATTTGAAAAAAGCTTTTGGCGAAGGCGAAAGTCTTCAGGTTATTTATTCAGACCTGAATATTGATATTTACAAGGGGGATTTTACTGTTATCATGGGTTCATCGGGGGCAGGCAAGTCTACCCTGATGTATTCCCTTTCCGGGATGGATAAACCGGACGGTGGGGAGATTCACTTTGATGGAACGGACATCACGAAGCTGAATAATGACAGGTTAGCTGTATTTCGGCGGAAGCAGTGCGGATTTGTATTCCAGCAGATTTATCTCATTGATAAGATGAACCTTATGGATAATGTCATTGCAGCAGGAGTATTGACAAGCAAAGACAGGGAAGATATCAAAAACCGTGCAAAGGAGCTGTTTTCTTTGGTAAATATTCCTGAAAAAACATGGAGGAAAACATCTTCCCAGATTTCAGGAGGAGAAGCACAGAGGGCAGGTATCGTCAGGGCAGTTATTAACAATCCTAACGTATTGTTTGCGGACGAGCCGACAGGTGCGTTAAATTCTGCAAATTCGGGGGCAGTCCTTGATGTTTTTACTTCCCTTCACAAGAAAGGGCAGAGCATCGTCATGGTCACACACGACAAAAAATCAGCTCTGCGGGGAAATCGTATCATTTATATTAAAGATGGAAAAATTTTTGGCGAGTGTGATTTGGGGAATTTTGAGCAGGACAATATGGAAAGAACTGAAAAACTTGATAAATTCATCAAAGAAATGGGGTGGTAATATTGAAGAAAATATCCACCCTTATGCTACATAATTTGAAGAAAGCAAAAGGACAGTATATATCCTTTGGGGTGTTTATCTGTCTGACTGCATTTATTATAAATATTGCTCTTGTGCTTGCTTTTCAGACATTTAACGCTTATGACAGCCTGTTTGATAAGCTTGACACAGCGGATATCAATTTTATTATTCCAGAGCTTCAGGATAATAAAACTCTGTTTGCCGAAATGGAAGAAATTGATGGGGTATCGTTTGTTGAAAAGCATGGCGGGGTATTTATGCCGGTAACAGTTCGTGAATTTGCAGGCTCTGATTTTGATATGAATACTGTTTTTTACAATCTTGATGAGGAAAGAACACTGAATCTACTTGATGTTACGGAATATTCTGGGATGAATGATGGTTCTGTTTATATTCCAATGTATATGAAGGAATTAGGCGGTTTTGCAGAAGACGGCAGTATTGCTTATTCCATAGATGGCAAGGAACATACCTATAATATTGGCGGAATCGTGTTGGAAATGCAGTATGGAAATTATGGTACCGGAATGATTGGCGGATACTTTCCGAAAGCTGTCTATGAGGATTTTGCATCTGAATATAGTGATGATGTTATTGCAGAATACTCCTTAAAAACAACCGGCACCGCTGATTTAAACGAAATTAAAAATACAATCTCTGAAATTTTAAGAGAAAAAGGGATTGCATTATTAAATATCAATGACAGGGATACCTCAAAGCAGACCAGAACAATGGTCTGTACCCTGCTTATCGTTATATTTTTGGCACTTGCTGCCATTATACTTGCAGTCAGCATTTTCTTAAGTAACTTCCGGATACGAAGCGCAATCGAAGACGAACTGGCGCAGATGGGAGTATTAAAAGCACTTGGTTATACAAGCAATATGATTATTGCTTCAGCAGTTATGCCTTACATACTTGTAGGCATTGCTTCCACAGTAATCGGAATCGTCTTGTCTTATGCGGTTCTGCCTTTCGTCGCAGGTATTTTAGCAATCCAATCAGGATTTTCTTATACGCCTGCTTTTGATATAATGGCTATGCTTATTGTAATACTGACACTGACATTGGTAATATCACTGTTTTCCTATATTTCAGCAGGGAAAATACATAAATTAGAGCCAATCAATGCCATAAGAGGCATTACCGGAAGCGAATCGGCGGGACAAAATATATTATTATTTATTGTCTCATTTGGTATCATGGTGCTGCTGTCTTTCGCAGGAACACTTCTATACAATGTAAATGTCAAGCCGGATAATTTTATGAATACACTTTCAGAAGAATTACCGTCTGTTATTTTTACGGCAGAGGATGGGAAAATGACGGAGCTTAAGGAATTTCTTGATAACGACAGTCGCGTAAGACTTTTTATGGAATATGCTTCTGTACCTGTAAGTTATGAAGACGGAAGTCTTACTGCCTTTGTGTGTGAAGATTTTTCAAAAACAACAAATGATATATGTTATGAAGGTCATAGCCCTGTGAAAGATAATGAAATCGCAGTAGGGAATGCAATTTCAGATGGGTATCCTATTGGTAATGAAATAGAGCTGACAGTTGGTAATAAATCGGCAAATTACATTGTAACCGGTTATATTCAAAGTGTTAATAATGCAGGTTCGGTATGTCAGCTGACAAGTGAAGGATACGAAAAAATTGGCGAAACAACGAATTCCGTCAATGTATACTTATATAATAAAAATGCCGATGAGTTTATAAATGAGTATGAAGAAAACCACGATGCAATCATTAAATCATCCGTAAATTTTGAACAGATGAGTGAAAATGGAAGAAGGATGTATACAGGTATTGTTTCTGTGATTGTGATGATTCTGTTTGTGATTTCCGTTCTGATGGTGCTGCTTGTGATGTATGTAATCATAAATGGGGTGATAAGCAGACGCAGACAGGAATTTGGTATATATAAAGCGATTGGATACACAAACAGACAGCTTACGGTTAAGACAGCTTTTAGCTTTGTACCTGTTGTGGCTGTGGCGTCCATCACTTCGGTAATAGCCGGGCTGTGGTATCTTCCTGCAATCAACAATACGATTTTTTCCCTGATTGGGGCTATAAAAAATCATTTTGAAGTATCTGTTTGGATAATGATTGTATTTGCCATTCTGTTTATTGTGGTAGCATTTGTAATCAGCATACTTCTTTCAGCACCAGTTAAAAAAATTACCGCATATTCACTTTTGAAGGAGTAATGGAGAGGCTCCGGAAAGGATTAGTATGAATTTTTCTGAAAAATTAAAGGAAATAAGAAAAAAAGAGGGAATCTCACAGGAACAGCTTGCCGAAAAAATTGGTGTTACAAGGCAGGCTATCACGAAGTGGGAAACCGGAAAAGGGTTACCGGATGTTGAAAATATGGTAATCATAGCAGAGATTTTTAAGACTACCATAGATGAGCTGCTTATGGATTCCGTCACAAAGAAAACCCCGGAAACATTTGTGTATACCAGTGAAACAATTTATGACATTGACTGTGAGAAACATTTTGATGTCAATATTGGCAGTGCAGCTACAATTATGCTGTCATCAGGCGATGATGAGAAGCTGCATGTTAAGCTGTCCTCTGAAACCCTTGAGAATTTAGGCTCCATATTTAAGATAAAGCTGGATGACAGGAAAAACAAGCTTGATGTAATTTGCCTTAATAAAAATAAGCTAAGCCGCTATGAAGCAGAGGAGTCGCTGACCGTTGAGATTATTCTTCCGAATAAATATTCTGACCACTGTGAAATTGCAGCCAGTGTTAAACTGCTTGCAATCAATAATCTTCATCTGAATCGTTTAGAATATGATGGTGATGCAGAGCAGGTCATGATTTCAGACAGCAGTGGAAGCTTGGAATTAACGTCAAAGACAGATTATGATATTACTGTTGATAAGATTACTGGAAGGTTGGATATTAACCAATGGAAGGCAAAAACGATTATTCATATTCCGGAAGAAAATATTGTAAATGTTATAAATAAAGGCAGGAAATGCAAGGTTTATTACGTAAAAGAAGGGAAAGCAGAAGAGTGTGAAAATGTTGCCGACAGTGAAAATGAAATCACTGTTTCAGGAATATTTTCGGAGCTGGTCGTAGATTTGTTGAGGTGAACAACATAACCTCAACAAATCTGATGAAATTTATGATGACCATTCATAATAATTTATTCATATCTCTTGGCAACGGTTTTTAGGTGCTCAATAATCGGCAGATGCTGTGGACATGCATTTTCACACTGTCCACATGCCACACAGGCTGATGCTTTTCCAAATTTCTGTGACACAAGCTGATAGTTTGAAAGGTTAACTGTCCATCCCTTACTTTCAGCCTCACGCATGTCCTCATTATACATGGAAAAATACTGTGGAATTGCTATCTTCATAGGACAGCCCTCCGTACAGTAAGAGCATCCGGTACAAGGAACAGCAATCTGTGAATTTATAATGTCAGCCGCCTTAAAGCAAAGTACCTTTTCCTCCTCACTCATAGGTTTGAAATCTTCCATATAGCTTAAGTTATCCTGCATTTGCTCCATGCTGCTCATACCTGAAAGCACCATCATTACATTGTCAAGAGATGCTGCAAAACGAATAGCCCATGATGAAATGGAAGCGTCAGGGTTATAATCCTTCAGCAGCTTTTCCGCCTCATCAGGAAGCTTTGCAAGAGTGCCGCCCTTAACAGGCTCCATGACTATAACGGGAATACCATGTTTTTTCGCCATCTCATAGCATGCACGTGAATGTATCCACTCACTTTCCCAATCCAGATAATTTATCTGAAGCTGTACAAATTCCATATCCGGATGCTTTGTCAGTATCTCATCAAGAAGCTCAGGGGTGTCGTGGAAGGATAGACCCATATGCTTTACAAGTCCCTGCTTTTTCTTATCACGAAGCCAGTTAAAGCAGTCAAATTGCTCATATTTAGGGTAGCTTCCTGCATCGATGCCATGAAGAAGATAATAGTCAAAATATCCTGCCCCGGTATTGTCAAGCTGTGCATTAAAAATCTTATCCCTATCCTCAAAGGAATTAAAAAAACCGCTGTGAAGCTTTGTAGCCAAAGTAAATTTATCTCTTGGGTAGCGGTCAACCAAGGCTGTCTTTGTGGCCTTTTCGCTTGCAAAGCCACAGTACATCCATGCAGTGTCAAAATATGTAAATCCCTTTTCGATAAAGGCATCTACCATTTTTTTAGTTTCCTCCAAATCAATACCGGCTGCATCATTCTTGTCAAGCAGGGGAAGCCTCATTAATCCAAAGCCTAACTTTTTTTCATTATTCATATCTACTCCAATCTGCCGTAAGCATATGCCCACAGCATTTTTAATTTACTGTTGTTTCATAATATCAATATACAGTGGATATATGCAAATTACAATCTGTTTTTTTTATAATTTTTTGTGTAGGAATTGATAAATCGGAAATTTGTATATAAGTAAAAAACAAATATAATTTTAAATAATAAATATCTGCACATTGGCTGATTTTGTGATATAGTACATACATAATTATGATTTTCGTTATCTTTTTGCTGGAAAATTCAGACAGTAGATGAACTGATTGCCGAAGCAGAAGAAATGATTGCATTTATGAATGAAACTACTATCGGTGGTTATGAAAAGCTTTTGGAAACCAGTGAAAGCTATCGAAGCAATGTAGGAAATATGAACAAAATGATGCAGCTTTTTGCGGCAGAAAGCGTGCAGTTAAAAGAAACTATGAACGATATCCGGGTATCACTGGATGAAGTAAAAACAGCTGTAGGTGAATGTGCTCTGGGCGTAATGAATGTAACCGAAACAGCAGTAGATTTAACCGGCAATGTCAGTGGTATTGGAAACGAAGCGGATTCAAATCTGGAAATTGTTGTTCAGCTGAATGGAGAGGTTGGGAAATTTAAATTGTAAATAGAATAATTACGAGTACAAATTTTTGTTTTGATGATAGAAGTCATTTGTTTTATTGTAGCAGTGAGAAGAGGTCTTATAGATTTTATTGTGTAACTGAAAAATAGCTGGGAGAGCAGAGATTCGAGAGAATCGCTGTTTTTTTGTAAAAAAATTATTACGTGACGTTTATATGCAGGTTGAGAAAGAGATAGTACGGAGGGCAAATCTTCACAGAGGAGTGAAGGATGTTGCAGATGAAATTCATAAACTGTGGGAGCAATGGTAGGATGTTCTAACGTAGAATGCGGAGAGGGATAGCAGGTAGCAAAGGATTGAAGAAATGAGGGCTTTTTTGGAGGAACAAGTAAATGAGTAGCTGGCATATAATGAGCAGTTAGTTTGGAGGCTAGTGGAGAAAATTATGGTGTATGTTGATAGGTTGATGGTGGAGTTTAAGTTAGGATTGGAGCTAGATGTAAAGAGATAAAATTAGAAAATGGCTAAATGCCTTGCGGTTCGACAATGAACTGCAAGGTTTTTTGTAGTTCGACAAAGTATGGTGTAACCATATTGTGTTATCAGCCATGAGGTTTATAATCTAAATTAACCTGATGGAGATATATTTATGACAACATCAGATATGATACGGCAATTGTGTGAGGAACCCCTAAAGCCTTAGTATTAAGATTTTTTTTACAACTAACAGGTAGTAATAGCTTTCTAAAATCTGCTCTGCTTTGCCTCATTCAGTCATTTCGGAGCAATTTATAAAAAACTAAGGAAATTCTTGCAAAACAGGGTATTTCAAAGCATATTAAGTAGTTTTAGCATTATGATAAAATACAATTCATCTACCATGATAGTATCTTGAGAAGTTTCGGAAAAGTCTGTAAAATCAATGACTTTGGAGCTTAAGTCGGCACTTACTACACCATTATAGAAAGAATCTTGATTTGACAATAAATATTTAATCACAGCACGAACAAGAAGAAAATGGAATGAGTGAATTAAAAAGAGGAATAAAAGGGAACAGGATTGATTACATACTTGAGATTATTATATACCCGACTTGAAATTGCAGGAAGAAAATCGCCCTATTGGAAAGTATGGGAGGATACACCGAGGTTATTTGTTTTGGGAATCTCCTCTTGATGGGCGAGTTATGAACTTATCTTATCGATTTCAATGAACAGGCACAGAAGCGATTAGACATTGTTATACGGCAGATGATAAAGCAGGAAGGTGTGATGGAAGAAATTTATGATAGCAAAAGGGCAATTAACCATAGAATGGTACAGTAGTTCTTTTGGCATATGTTATTTTTTTAATATAGTAATAGTAGATTGAACTAAACTACTAAAATAAATAGAATGAGTTAATTAATTACTTAATATGTTTATATCATAAAAGTATAAACATATTAAACTACATAGTAGAAAACGATATAAAGAAGGTGTGAAAAGATATGATGAAGGATGAGATAGTTGATAAAGTATTAGAAAAATGTGGAGAATATTTTGGCACGAGTGAACACGGAATTAAAAAAGTAAAGGAATTCGGTGATGGTAATTCAGGTAACAAAGTTTTTTTAATAGAGGTTTTAGATTCATACGAAATAGAGAAAAACGGACATTATGTCTTAAAAATATGTTTTGAAGATACAGAGGAGTTTTTTGATGAAATTATTAATACTGTAGAATTGGGAAATAAAGAGAAAAATGCATGTGGTATATGTTTTCCCCAATATGAGATATCAGGAAAAATGGAAAATACGCTTTATTACATATATGATGTTGCAGGAAGTGAATTAAATGATACCATTCAGTTGTCAGGTACCATGACAACTGGGGGCTCGGTACTAGACAAGATATCAAGAGAAATACTTATGGGATGGAATGAGAAATTTCGTAATGCACAAGTAAGTATTGCAGAATGCATTCGAGAAATGATAGGTTCAAAGCGTTTGGAAGTAGGTGGGCGAATTTCGGAAAAGATAGGTCAATTAATTGGAGATGTTTTAGCACCGGCTTATTATTATGAAAATGAATTGTTGCCGAATCCATACTATTTTTTAAATAATATGAATGGACCATTAGGAAGAAATATAAATGCTGTTATTGGGAATACGCATGGGGATTTGAATTGCAATAATATTATTATTAATAAAAATTATTTGAACAACAATTTCGAAATATACTTTATTGACTTTTCTCATTATAAAAGAAATGGATTTTTGTTTTTTGATAATGCTTATCTGCAATTTAATTTGTTATTGACGGGACAGTCTGCTGCCAATGTATTTGATTGGTATACAGAAATTACAGGTATTGCATCCGGCTCTAATGAAAAAAAGAACCATCTAATCAGATATATAGTTGATGGGGTATTTGCCTTTATTAATAAGTGCCAGCCCCAAAATAAGGACAATTGTATTATTCAATATATGAGTGCAAATATTGCGGTAGGATTAAATTGGATGAATAAAAGTAGCAATGATGAAATTAGGCAGGTGTTGGGGTTTTTATATGCATCAGTATATTTGAAGCAACTGCTTAGAATGATTCATTATAACTGTGAAATTGAAACAGACTGTAGAATGACATTGTTGGGAGGTAATAAAGAACGTGATATTTGGGAACTCGTGAACCATTTTAATACGGTGGATAACCGCTATGTTTTGTTGACTTCTTGTGATGCTGATAGTATTAAAAAGGAAAAGTTTGAAACTCTTACAGGGGTAAAGTGGGAAGGGATTTTTCATGTCATAAAAATAGCGAATGATGAAATGAGCAAAGCTTTTCTGCCTAAGTTAAAGAAAAAATATGGTATACAGTACAAGTTTCTTTCTGATGAAAATGAAAATATGAATTATGAAATGGTGCCGACGTGGTGTACGATTCAGATTCCTGCGAGTGGAAATATGAAAGTTTGGTATAGACAGAAAGTGCAAAAGGAAATAAATAAGCTTTTAAAAGCTGTTTTAAGCATAAGGGAAAATGATCCAATATATATCATTATTGATTATAATGACTGGAATGGTCGAATGCTGGAAGAAATAGTAACTGACATACAAGTAAATGCGGGAAAGTCGCCCATCCATGTAATTTGCCTAACTGATACGCAAATGAATTTGGAAACAGATGATTTTACATCGGTTGAGTATACAAAGTATAGTTTGCCAGATATTGCATCTTGTGCTGCCATTACATTAAAACAAGAGAAACATAGAGATGTATGGCTGCCCAAAAAAGATTTCAATAACATAAAGCGGGAAAAATGGTATTTGGAAGACGAAGAAATCAATTATCTATCTATAGATTTGGAGATTATCACACATCAGTCGAAATGGGATGATGCAAGAGGAGATGCAGGAGAAGCTTTTTATCGTGGGGCAGAACCTTCATGGGAGGACATCGCAGAGCATCGTGATAGAGATCGGGATGATTATATTAGAATATGGAAGAAAAATATAGAAAATAGGATAAATAAACTGGGTGCAAGTGTAGTTAATTCAATGTATTTGTTTCATAGAGCTGGTGCAGGAGGAACGACGCTTTCTAGGCGGATATTATGGGACTTTCATTCTTTATTTCCTTGTGTGATTTTGAAAAAAATAGGGAAAGAAACTTATGAGCGATTGAAAATTATATATGATAACACAATGTTGCCAATTTTGATAATTGCAGAAATACGTGCAGGGAGTATTACGCAGATTGACATTAATAATTTGCGTATAGAATTGATTAGTAAAGGGGTCCGTGCATTGTTTATATGTATTTCAAGAGTAAATAATATAAATGTTAAGCAATATTCTACAAATTTTTATTTGACGTCAGAGCCAAAAATGACGATGAGCGATGATGAACGCAAAGATATGTTTGAGATATATTCGAAGATGACAAGTGACGATGAGGCTCAGAAAAATTTGGAAAAGCTGACGTGGGGAGATAGTGAAGACTGGGGTGAATTACGCCAACCGTTTTTTTATGGGCTGTTTACGTTTGAAAAAGATTACAGTTCCATACCAGAATTTATTGACAAAGGCATGGAAGATATGAATAGTAATATTCAAAAAGGTATCCTCGCATTATCGTTTATGACTGCCTATTCTCAAATTGGTTTAAAGAAAACGGATTTAAAGAGTATTGTTGGTAATGAATCTGATATGGAGAGTTTTTTGAATAATCCTTTAATCATTTGTAAAAGTGTTGGATATCAAATCTGTCATCCTGTAATTGCGCAATATATTTTGAATGATAATTTGGATTTAAAAAATGACGCATTAGGACTTTTGAAATATGCAAAAGAGTTTATTAATATGATGACAGATATTTACGTACCTGAAAGCAAACGTTTGAATGATATTTTGGAAGAGATATTTACACATAGAGAGTATTATGTTGATGAGGAAAGATATAAATTTTCGACTTTAGTTATGGCTTTGAAAGATAGCAATAAAAAGAAAATTTTTGAATATTTAATAGAAAAGTTACCCAATAATCCTCATTATTATAATCATTTGGCACGTGTGTATATTTATCCGAGTGAAAATGAGCAAAATAAAAATATAGATTTTGGCAGAGCATTTACTATTGCTTCGCAGGCAGTTAGAAAAGCGGAATTAACAGAGAATGAAGGGGTTGGAATACATTATCATTTACTGGGGAAAATAAATACCAAGGAATGTAAATATAAAATTTCTCACTATAAATTCTTTACTCCTGTAAAGACTATTTGGAATAAAATAAAATCAATTTACGATGAGGCGGAAATAGAATTTAACAAGTGTATAGGCTGTAACAATATAGAGTATGGTCTAATAGGGAAAATGGAGTTGATTAGTGGGATTTTTAATACATTTTATAAGGTTAAGAAATCTTCTATTCGGGCAATTTTGGACAGAGAATCTAATCTTAAACCGATTTTTACGGAATTGATTGAGAAAATGAGTCGTTACTCAATGGAATATACAACGAAATATGGAAATGATAGTAAGGCATATCGTAATGCAATGAAAGATTTTTATGAAGCACTAGGAGATATTAAGGCGATTAAAGATATGCTATCATTGAGGGGAATGACACTAAAAGAGCGCCTAGTAACAAACCGAACGTTGGCATCACTAGAGATTTTGGATGCTACAGGCGGTAAAGGTTGTTTTTATAATATGTCGGCAAATAGTCTTCAAAAGATATTTGACTACATCGATAAAAATATACAAGAAAGTACTGAACGAAATCGATACGATTGCTTAATATGGTTCCAGACTTATATGCGTATGGAAACTTTCGATTTTGGGAAAGCATATGATTTTTTAATGGAGTGGCCGAATGGAGATAATGACTATTATGTTTGTTTTTACCGCTATGCCATCAGTTTTATCTTATATTATAATAATGAATTGGATGCATTAACAGTACAAAGACATTTAAGGCAAAGTAGCATGTTGGCAAATAACTTATATGGTATTTCTACAACAAGTACACGAGAAATTGTCGGTGTGAAAGATGATAAGCTTTATTTAATCCCAGATTACATAGATTCCTATCTTGGGAAGTTGGATACAGAAGAGCGTGATAAATACCGAAAAGACAATGGCTTATGTTTTACTGGACAAATTAGTGATTTCAGTAATGCAATGGTTACAATAAAGTTTTCTATTGATGATGAATTTAGTTTTACAGCTAAGATACCAGCGATAAGCGGTATTACTGGAATGGATGTGGGTGATAGTGTAAACTTTGTATTGGGATTCAGTTATAAAGAAATGCGGGCTTGGAATGTAGAAAAAGTAGTATGATATTTATAGATACTTTGTGTTTGGTCATATCAGTAACCTGTTTTTGATTTAAAGTTGTAGTGTAAACATTCCGTTGTGGAAGAATTTCTTCGATTGGTTCTGTGGTAATGCACAGGTGCAGCATTGCGGAGTATGGGATTGAGAAGCGATTGGCAAGTGGGAATGCCTATATGGGGTGTTTGAGGGAAACGAGGGGTATTTATTGGGTGAAAATCCGCTGTTATATGTAGACATATCTACAAAATGGTCTTTGGAGAAAATGGGGGCGTTATAAGGCAGTTTGAAAGGCTCTGTGTGATGCAGGGCTTTTTTATGGGATAGGTAAAAAGAATGAGATGAATTCTGCAGGTGTAGTAGGCATTGGGAACATTGTGTATAACTGGCTGTCTAGAATAATCACAGTAGTAAAACTTTTCAATTCTTACTATGTTTTTACTACGATTGACGGCATTAACTTGCCTAACTTTGCCTTGATTTGCATATTTCGTTATATTTTTACAACTTTCACAGAAAAACAAATCTCGCAAAACGTGTCAAACCACGGCACTTTAGGAAAGGGAAAAATTATGATAAAAATATTGTTTATCTACCACGGGGGTTACTTCTACCATAAATCAAATCTTTGAACACGAGGCAAAGCAGGGCGAGATATAGCAGAAAAACTAAATATTACTGCAGTATAGTCTACTAAGCAGTTATGCTAAAATGGGGATAAAGGTAAATGTTTGGGGGAGAATATCTTAGTAGTAAGAGACTACTTACAAAGTAAATATTAGCCAAAGCTCCTTAGCAACAATAGGGCGTCAAACTTGAAACGTCCCAAGTGGGGATTTGTTCCTCATAGTAGTCGTCAAATGCCTGTAAACAGTTACTTGGATTATTGATTGCAGGAATAAAGCCACAATCTAGCATTATTATTGTAATGAATTCTCTTTACATATTGTTTTTAGTATATCACATTTATTAAAATCTGTCCGAAAAAGTGCCTTGTTAATATACATTTTGGTTGATATTGTTTAAGAGTATTGCTATTATCTGCCATTGGTTTATTACACCAAACACAAAAAAGCAAGCGACTACATAGTAGCCGCTTGCTTTTCTATACACATAAATTTTTCACACCTATCTCAGCACCAAGCCATTCCTTATGCTATATCCTCCCATTTTTGTGGTTTCGCAAAATAGTATCCTTGGGAATGGGCAATTCCGATTTTTTCCATAATCT
>CAMWGV010000038.1 GCA_947173945.1 uncultured Lachnospiraceae bacterium | reverse complement strand
TCAAATAATGTGTTAATTTGAGAATTAATTTAAATTAATTAAGGAAAATTAATACAGAGAACTTATCATGGAGAGGTAAAAATATGAGCAAGGTTACGAGTTGGGCAAAAGAAAATATCGTATGTTTAAGTTTAGTTATTATATTCATCCCGTTATATATAGTAACGGTTGCAAACCATGACATATTTAATAAGTTGGGAAGCACAGATTTACAATACTTGGATGGACAATATTACAGATGGTTTACGGCAATATTTATACATCACTCTCTTGGTCACATTTTTTTTAATTCATTGGCATTGGTTGCGACAGGTTCCTTAATCAGTCATTTTATTGGGAAATGGAAGACACTGTTTATATTTGTAGTATGTGGGACCTTTGCAGAGATTGCATATTCCATTGTAGTGACGTATGCCCTGCCTTTATATGATGGTGGCTCCTCTGGTGGGATTTTTGCATTAATGGGAAGCTTTATGGTATGCTATCTTCGCTTTCCGATGGAATTCAATTTAAAATGGTTTCGGTTAGATGTTATAATAGCGTTTTTATATTTTATTCTTGTAAATGATAATATAAGTTCTTTTCTTACACACACATTTGGGTTTGCGTTTGGAATCATAATAACCTTTATCATGGTTATGTCTGGGATAATAAATGAAAAACATGAAGTTCGTATTGCGGAGTAAATAATTTAGTATTATATTCAAAGAAATTCTAAAAATTTTGGCTATATGGTTAATAATGTCATCTTATTTGCCGATAAGAATAATGATTTATAATATTTCAAAGGGATTTGAACTATAAACACTTCAAGGATGAAGTAATATATCTAAGTATAGTACGCTATACTTGTTTTCTGTTACATTTTTGCCCTTGTCGTGGGCTCATTTTCCTGTGAATGGTAAAGATTGTGTTATGGTTTTGCTATGTAAAGCAACGGCATATTTTGATTAACTTTACTAATTAATACATAGTATACGGCTATATTCAAAATGAAAGGAGAATGAAAATGTCAAATCTTTATGGAGTATCTGCATATCAGCAGACAAACGGAACATGGAACACTAATACGAACAACACGAAAAATGAAAAGACAAATTCAGCAAAAAATACGGATAGCACGACAGGCAAGTCAGATAACGTGAAAACAACAGAGTTTAATCCTATTGATACAAAAAGCTCTTTAGTGCCAACCACAAAACCGGGGTACGGAACGGTTATAGGAAATGTGGAGCTTTCTGATAAGGCAAAGGATTATTATGGCAAGCTTAAAGCTAAATTTGGCAATATGAATTTCATACTTGTAAGTGATGATATGAAGTCACAGGTTCAGGCTAATGCGGCAGCTTACGGCAATGCCAGCAAGCAGGTTGTACTTATTAATGAGGAAAAGCTTGAAATGATGGCAAATGATGAGTCTTACCGGAAGAAATATGAGGGGATTATCGCCATGTCACAGCTTAAGCTTCAGGAGGCAAAGAACAGTCTTACAAGCAGCGGTGCCAGCTTAAAGAATTTTGGAATGTCAGTAGATTCAAATGGAAAGGCAACATTCTTTGCAACAGTTGAAAAAGCAAATAAAAAGGCTGCTGAAAAGAAGCAGGCGGCAAAGAAAGCTGCAAAGGCAAAGGAAAAGAAACGTGCCGAGGAAAAGGCAAAAGAAAAGAAGCTTGAGGAAAAGCGTGCTAAGGAAAGTGCTGAGGAAAAGGACGCAGACGAGATTTCAAATGAGTCTGATGATAAGGATTATGTAGTAATAAAAGCAAATTCAATGGAGGAGCTTATAGATAAGGTTTCTGCATATGCATATGACCATTCATCAATACTTTCTGAAAGCGAACAGAAAGTGGGACAGAATTTTGATTTCAGAGGCTAGAAAATAAATTTTTTGTATAATTATATTAAGGCATATGAAAAAAACAGTAAACATTAACATTACAAAACCACAGTATATAACAATTACGGATGTTACATTTGCGCAGACCGATTTTTGGTTTGAAAACAGCCGCAGGGATTTGAAGCTGGATATTATTTATCCGAAGGATGGTGAAAATAAATATCCGTGCATAGTCTGGATTTGCGGAGGCGGCTGGAAGACATTGGATAAATCCGCACATTTGGCTTACCTTTCAATGCTTGCAAGAGAGGGCTTTGCCGTGGCAAGCATACAGTACAGGACAAGTAACGAGGAAAAATATCCTGCACAGCTTAAGGATGTAAAGGCGGCAATCCGTTATCTGAAGGCACATGCAAATAGATTTTGTATTGACGAAGCTAGATTTGGAATTATGGGAGAATCTGCAGGTGGACATCTTGCTGCCATGTCGGCATTGGTATCGGACAAGGCATTTGAGGAGGGGCAGTATTTGGAGTATTCAAGTGCGGTTCAGGCCGCCTGTACATGGTATCCCGTTATAGATTTAACGGGCTTTTCATATCCGTCCACAGATGAGACTGCCGCCTCAATCGAATCTGACCTGCTTGGCTGCAATGTGGCATATAATAAGGAAAAGGCACTTTTGGCAAGCCCTATAAGCTATGTTACGAAGGATGCACCGCCGTTTTTGATTATACATGGAACCGACGACCACACGGTACCCTTTTCACAGGGGGAGGTTTTTCATGATAAGTTAGAGGCAGCAGGCTGTGACGTAAAATTGATTGCCATTGAAAACGCAGATCATGCGGAGGCAAGATTCTTTCAGGATGAAATATGGGAAGAAATAATTTCGTTTTTTAAGGAGAAGATTTAGAGTCGTAAGGTTTGTATATCGCGTAAGGAATGTTCTTTATTTTACACATCAAAACTAAATATAACCCTGAACTGTCCTCTGTCAAGCAGACAGGGGACAGTTTTTTTGTTTTATAATCCATAAAATAATGAACCTTTTTTACTTATATGAAAATATATAGGTGAAGGGCATTATGAAAGTCCAATAAAGAATTGGCTAAGGAGGATAATTATAAATCAAAGATATAGGAGGAATTATTATGAAAAAGGAGAGAGTGATAAAAAAGTTTATATATGTTTTAGGCTTATGCGTGTTAATGCTATTAGCCGGTTGTGGAGATAAATCATATGATTATAAGCTTAAAAACTATACGATTCAAATTCCGTCTGAGTTTTGTAACACGGAAAACACAAATGACAAAGTGCCATCGTTTCTTGATAATAATCAGTTCTTTTATACCAAGGATGGTGAAGCAGGGGTGTTGATTTTTGAAGAGACAATAAGGTCATTGAGTGCGAAAGGTTATGTTAAGTATATTGAATCGGATATAAAGGATCAGCTTGGCAGTGGATTACTCGATTATAATTGTGAGAGATTAGATGGGGCAAGATATGATACATATAAGATAACCTATATGCAGTCGGTTGACGGACATGTTGGACATGTTAAAGTGTATGTACTTGAATGTGAAAATGAATGCTTTATGCTGTATGCCACATTTTCAGATAAGGTATCAGGTAAAAAGATAGAAAAATACACCGAAAAAATTGAAAATGCCATGAAGAATATTGAAAGGAACAGTGATTATGTTGTTCCGGAGGGTGGCTACACTTTTGAGGGTGATGGTTTTAGTGTTGATATACCGAAGGATATGTATAAAACATCAGATCAGACTGTAAATGATTTGTGCAGAATTTGTTATAGATCAGTTGACAGCATGGAGCTTATATCAACAGCGATTACGATTCAGAAAGAAGAGAATCAATCATATAAAGAATTGGCTGAACAAAAATACAAGAACGCAAGCGAGAATGATTTGTTCTCCGATGTTAAAATTTCAGAGACAACATTTAATGGATTTGACGCAATGCTTGTTGAAAGAAATTATGGTGATGAGGAATCTTATCTGATATCCAACAGTTACTATATTCAGGTTGGAGATAATGTTTATTCTGTTACATACAGCTATGACAAAACGATGGAAGATACAGAACAAGCAGTAATTCAGAGTATTATTAATACAATAGATTTCAATTGATATATTATAAGAGAATGAGTCGACACTCAGGATAGGGAGAAACGATATGAATCCGGATTTTATAGAAAAATACATAGAGGAGTATGGCAGGGATGTTTATTCCTTCTGTGTTTATCTGACAAGAAATACAAAAGATGCTGAAGATTTATACCAGCAGACATTTCTTGTAGCAATAGATAAAGGGGAATTGGATGATAACCAGAATCCTAAGTCGTATTTAATATCTGTGGCAGCTAACATTTGGAATAATCACAAGAGAAAATATATGTGGAGAAAGAAAAAAGCCAATATTGTTTATCTTGAAAATGATGATATGGAGCAGCTCGCAGAAAATGAAGAGACGATTGAGGAAACACTCATCAGACGTGATGAGGCGGAACTTGTAAGGAAACTTGTAAACAGGCTGCCTGATAAAATGCGAATTGTGATTATAATGTACTACATGGAGGATATGTCAGTGAATGAAATCGCGCGGGCACTTGATATACCGGAAGGTACGGTAAAAAGCAGACTGCATCAGGCAAAAAACAAATTAAAAGAAAGGTTGATGAAATATGAAGGATAATATGGATATGTTACTCAAGAAAGCACTGGAAGCTGACATGGAGCCAAGTAAAGAATTAAATAATAAGGTACTTGAGAGCATCAGGCAAAAAAGTGAAAAAACAACAAAAGTGAAGAAGGTAATGCGCGTGCCAAGAGTTGCTGCTGTAATGCTTGCCATATGCTGTGTGGCACCTCTTGGAGTATATGCAGCAAATAAAGTAATGAAAAAGGTATTTGTTACGGACCATGCGATTTCGGTTGGAAATCCGGATTATGTGGATGATGCGGCAATTGCTTCCACAGATGAAAATGTTGAAATTGAAAATGTGTCACATGAGGAAGGAGATGGAACTGTAAAGTGGCTCACCAAGGATGTTGAGACTGTAAATGGCTATGCAACAAACACATATTATGCATATAAGGATTATGACACTGCTGTTAAGGATGCAGGGCTTGATACATGGTTTAACAAAGCCTATGAAAATGACGGAAATGTCACATATGTTGTTACAGAAACACAGGATACCGTAAACAAATGTATAAATGCCTGTTTTAAATACGGTGAGGGAAGCTTTTTCATAGCTGAAGAAATTATGACAGGAAATGTCGCTGATGATTTAACAAGCAGTGTTCAACTTCAGAATACAAAAAACAAGAGAGATTATACCGCTACGTCGGGTCAGGTATTTACGTTGGTAGACCAAATTACAAATGACGGAACAGAAGATATAACAACTACATTTGTGATGGTAGCATATGACGATTATTATGGATACATATCCTTTGATAATCTTAAGGATGAGGAAATACACAATATACTTGACACAATAGCACCTCATTAGAAACTGTATTGACAGTAATTTTGTGCAAAAATACCTTTGACAAATTGAAATAGAGCAGGTAAGCTAATAAAAAACGAATAATTATATAAAAAGTGCGTAGCCAAAAGAGGCATAAGTCCAGCTTCTTTGGTTACGCATTATTTTTTATTGCGGCGTCAAAGAGACTCTGCATTTTAAGGAGGATTTTTATGGAACAAAAAGTAAATGATTTTTTGGAAAGACAGCCTGTTGGAACCTTGATGAAAAAATATGCGGTTCCCTGTGTGATTTCACTGCTGGTGGCAGCACTTTATAATATTGTAGACCAGCTTTTTATTGCTAATGCTGATTATCTTGGTTCTTATGGCAATGCCGCTAATACGGTAGTTTTTCCTATGACGGTGATAGCCTTGGCTATTGCTGTAATGATTGGTGATGGCTGCTGTGCCTTTGTCAGTATTTGTCTTGGGGCAGGTAGGAGAGATGATGCCCACAAAAGTATTGGGAGTGCAGTCTTGTTATGTGTTATAAGCAGTATTATGCTTGCCGCGGTCTATCTCATTTTGCAGGAGCCTATTCTGACGCTCTTTGGTGGACGGGTGAATGAGGAAACATTTGCTCATTCTAAGGAATACTTTTTCTGGATTAGTTTAGGTATACCATTTTATATGTTTGGTCAGGCAATGAATCCCATTATCCGTTCAGATGGAAGTCCGAAGTTTGCCATGATTTCTACTTTGGTGGGAGCAGCACTCAATATTATCCTGGATCCGATTTTCATTTTTATATGCAAATGGGGGATGATGGGAGCGGCAGTAGCTACGGTACTTGGACAGGTTTTGACAGCGATAATGGCTGTGTGGTATTTGTGCCACATGAAGGCTGTTAAGCTGGAGACAGCGAGTTTCCGTGTCCATAGTCAGTTGGCGAGGAAATATCTGGCACTTGGTGTTACCAGCTTCCTGTCACAAATTTCACTGGTTGCGGCAATGGCTGCAATCAACAATATGATTCAGAAATATAGTGCACTTGATCCTATATT
Source organism: uncultured Lachnospiraceae bacterium (assembly GCA_947173945.1). Classification (GTDB taxonomy): domain Bacteria; phylum Bacillota; class Clostridia; order Lachnospirales; family Lachnospiraceae; genus Coprococcus_C. The sequence goes on along the minus strand of CAMWGV010000038.1, from coordinate 20,199 downwards.
TGGGCAGGTAAACTATGCACAGATTCCGATGGCTGTAGTTGGAATAGTAATGAAATTCTTTCAAATTGTTATTTCCATTGCGGTGGGAACAGCGGCGGGATGCATCCCTATTGTGGGGTACAACATCGGTGCAGGTAGAAAGGACAGGGTCAGAAGCTTGTTTATACGCTTGCTGTCAGTGGAAGCTATTGTCGGTGCAATTGCATTGTTTATTGTGGAACTGTTCCCACATCAGCTTATCAACCTGTTCGGTGCGGCAAATGAAAGCATTTATTATACACAATTTGCCATAAAAAGCTTTCGGATTTATTTATGCATGATGATTTTTGCAACCGTTAACAAGGGAACGTTTATATTCTTGCAATCCTTAGGAAAGGCAGCAGCATCAATAGCTATATCATTGGTACGAGAGGTAGTGTTTGGTGTGGGTTTTGCCCTGCTTTTGCCTAGATTTTTCGGTCTTGATGGTGTACTGTATTCCATGCCGGTATCTGATATTCTGACGTTTTTGATTGCAGCGGTAATTATTGTACAGACAAATCGGGAATTAACGGGCAGACATGAAATGCTCAGTGAAAAAATATGAGTGGAAGAATGACATAAGAAATAGCCTGCTCAAAAATTTTTATTGACATAGAGAAAAAAAAGTTTATAATAAATACTATTGGGAAACAAGGTTTCCTGTTGAATTAAATATGGTACACAAAAACCTATGACGTGGAGATAACGTTATATGTGCACTTACAGAGAGTTGGGATAGCTGAGAGCCCGGCAGAACGCAGTATAGCAAATGGACCACTGAGGGCATGGTCAAAGGATTTTATCTGAGTATTCCATGACGTTCGCATACGTTAGTTGCAGGAAGTATGATGGTACTTCATAAGAGCACAGTTTTTCTGTGAATCAAGGTGGCACCGCGGAAAAGATTATCCGTCCTTGACAAATATAATTTATATTTGTCAAGGACTTTTTTATATGTCCTGAGGTGTCTGCGAAGCAGACGGAGCCCTCAGGAACTACGCACTTGCTTTTTGCGAAGCAAAAACTTTGATGCAAGTGCTCCATATATGAGAAATTAATTGATGTTAAAGAGGAGGGAAAATATGATAAAACCAACATTAGAGACAGCCAAAGGACTGGCGAAGGAGTATAAGGTGATTCCGGTTTGTAAGGAAATATATTCCGATTTCATAACACCGATACAGGTACTTCGTAAGCTGAAAAAAGTGAGCGGACACTGTTACATGCTTGAGAGTGTGGAAAATCAGGAACGTTGGGGAAGATATACATTTCTTGGATATAAACCGAAGCTATGTTTAACGTGTATAAACGGGCTGCTGAAAATAACAGATATAGACGGAAGTGTAATTACGGAGGAAAAAACCACTCATCCCCAGAGCCGCATAAACAAGCTTCTTGAGGAGTACAAAAGTCCTAAAATAGACGGGATGCCTTCCTTCACAGGTGGACTTGTAGGATATTTCGCATATGATTATATAAAATACAGTGAGCCGAGGCTCAATCAGGATGTTGAGGACACAGAGGGCTTTAATGATGTTGATCTTATGTTGTTTGACAAGGTTATAGCGTTTGATAATGTGAAGCAGAAGCTGATTGTAATTGTCAATGCGTCAACAGAGGATATCGAAAAGAGCTATGAAGCTGCAATTAATGATATAGACGAAATCATTCAATTGATTCGATGTGGGGAAGAGGATAAGGCGGAACCGGCAACACTGAAATCAGAATTCAGAAGACTGTTTGATAAAGAAGAATTTTGCCAAATGGTAAACAAGGCAAAGCAATATATATACGAGGGTGATATATTTCAGGTTGTGTTATCAAACCGATTGGAGGCTGATTTTGAGGGCAGTCTGTTAGATACATACAGAGTGCTTCGAACAATAAATCCATCACCGTATATGTTCTATTTCAGTGGTGACGACATAGAGGTAGCAGGAGCTTCTCCTGAAACGCTTGTAAAGCTTGAGGATGGTGTGTTGCATACATTTCCGCTTGCGGGAACAAGACCTAGGGGAAAGACAGTAGAGGAAGACAGGGAGCTTGAACGTGGACTTCTGGCAGATGAAAAGGAATGTGCCGAGCACAACATGCTGGTTGACTTGGGCAGAAATGATTTAGGAAGAATAAGCAAATTCGGAAGTGTGAATGTAGAGAAATATATGTCTGTGGAAAGATATTCGCATGTAATGCACATTGGCTCAACCGTGAGAGGTGAAATAAGGGATGATAAATGCGCATTGGATGCCGTCTGTTCGGTTCTTCCGGCAGGCACTCTTTCAGGAGCACCAAAGATTAGGGCTTGTGAGATAATAAGAGAGCTTGAAAACAATAAGCGCGGAATTTACGGTGGTGCAATAGGTTATATAGACTTTACCGGAAATTTAGATACATGTATAGCGATACGGATTGCATACAAGAAAAACGGAAAGGTTTTTATAAGGTCGGGTGCAGGAATCGTTGCAGACAGTGTTCCTGAAAGTGAGTTTCAGGAATGTATAAATAAGGCACAGGCAGTCGTGACAGCAATTGAAGCTTCACAGGATAAATCATTAAATGAAATGTAGATTGGGGGAATACAAAATGATACTTCTTATAGATAACTATGACAGCTTTTCCTACAATTTGTTTCAAATGATAGGAGATATCAATACGGATATAAAGGTTATCAGAAATGATGAAATGACAGTTTCTGAGATAGAAAGCCTTGCACCGTCACATATTATAGTTTCACCGGGGCCGGGCAGACCATGTGATGCAGGAATATGTGAGGAGGTAATTGACTATTTCAAGGGAAAGATTCCGATATTTGGGGTCTGTCTTGGACATCAGGCTATATGCGAGACATTTGGCGGTGAGATAGGATATGCTGAAAGGCTGATGCACGGAAAAATGTCTATGGTAAATTTAGATGTAAAAAGCAAAATATTTGAGGGAATGGAGCCATGCATACAGGCGGCAAGATACCATTCACTGGCAGCAAAGCGTGAAAGCCTGCCATGTGACTTAAAGGTTATTGCTGAAACGAAGGACGGAGAAATAATGGCAGTGGAGCATGTGAATTATCCTGTATATGGCGTACAGTTTCACCCTGAGTCCATACTTACACCAGATGGACGCCGGATATTGGAGCGTTTTTTAAATATAAAAATAGAAAAATGATATAAAAAGGATAAGTGTTAAAGAGTTTTGAAAAATTAGGAGGATAACAAAATGATTAAGGAAGCAATCGCAAAGGTCGTGAATGGAACAAATATTACAAGGGATGAAGCACTTTCTGTTATGGATGAAATAATGGGTGGAGAGGCAACACCTGCTCAGGTCGGAGCATTTTTAAGTGGTCTTCACATAAAGGGGGAGACAGTTGAGGAAATTGCTGCCTGTGCTGAAGGAATGAGAAAATTTGCATTAAAGGTGGACAGAGAGGGAAAGGACGTTATAGATATAGTGGGAACCGGTGGGGACTGCTCTAATACATTTAACATATCAACTGCTGCAGCATTTGTTGTAAGTGCGGCGGGAACAGCAGTTGCAAAGCACGGAAACAGGGCGGCATCAAGCAAATGTGGAACGGCAGATTGTTTGGAAGCACTGGGAGTAAATTTGATGGTTGATGCGGAAGAGAACAAAGAAGTTTTGAATAATACAAATATGTGCTTTATGTTTGCACAAAAATATCACACTGCAATGAAATATGTGGGACCTGTCAGAAAAGATATAGGAATACCTACGGTATTTAACATTCTTGGTCCACTTACAAATCCGGCAGAAAATACCCATCAGTTACTTGGCGTGTACAGTGAGGAGCTTGTACAGCCAATCGCTGAGGCATTGAAAAATCTTGGATTAAAGGGCGCTATGGTTGTGTATGGTAAGGACTGTATGGACGAAATATCATTGAGTGCACCTACAATAGTATGTGAGCTTAAGGATGGAGAAATTACCCGTTACGAAATAACCCCGGAACAGTTTGGAATGAAACGCTGTGAAAAGACTGCTCTTGTCGGGGGAACTCCGGAGGAAAATGCACAGATAATTAAGGATATATTTGCAGGAAAGCTAACGGGTGCGAAAAGAGATATCGTTGTGTTAAATGCAGCCGCTGCTTTTCATGTAACAAAAAATATAACAATTGAGGAAGGCATTGAGCTTGCAAATGAAATGATAGATTCGGGAGCAGCAACAAGACAGCTCGACGCGTTTATTAAGGCGACAAACAGCTAATATGATGGGAGAAATTTATGATATTAGATGAGATAGCAAAAAAAACAGAGGAGCGGATAGCGCTTGAAAAAAAGAAAATTTCCTATGAGCAAATAAGGAGAATGGCTGAGGAAATGCCTGTAAGCAGGGAATATCCGTTTTATAAGGCATTAAAACAACCGGGAATGTCATTTATATGTGAGGTGAAAAAAGCATCACCATCAAAGGGAGTGATTGCAGAGGATTTTCCTTATGTGGATATAGCAAAATCGTATGAGGAAGCAGGTGCCTCTGCCATATCCTGCCTGACAGAGCCCTATTATTTTAAGGGAAGTGACTGCTTCTTGCAGGAAATAGTCGAAAATGTTAATATACCGGTGTTGCGGAAGGATTTTACTGTTGACAGTTATATGATATATCAGGCGAAACTGCTTGGGGCATCAGCAGTGCTTCTTATATGTGCATTACTTGACGAAAGCCTGCTTGCCGAGTATCAGAGTATTGCGGAGGAGCTTGGAATGTCAGCATTGGTTGAGGCACATGATGAGCACGAGATAGAGAGCGCTCTTAAGGTAAATGCTAAAATAATAGGTGTAAACAACAGGGATTTAAAAACCTTTGAGGTTGATATCAATAATTCGGCAAGGTTGAGGAAGCTTGTACCGGAGCAGATTGCCTTCGTGTCCGAAAGCGGAATAAAAACAGCTGAGGATATCCAGCGTCTTAGAGAAAATAAGACGGATGCGGTACTTATAGGGGAAACACTTATGAAAAGCAGCGATAAAAAAGCTATGTTAGATGATTTAAGAGGAGGAACAAAAAATGTCTAAAGGAAGATTTGGTGTACACGGTGGACAGTATATACCTGAAACACTTATGAACGCCATGAGTGAGCTTGAGGATGCATACTTTAAATACAAGGATGATCCTGATTTCAATAAAGAGCTTACAGACATGTTAAATGAATATGCAGGGCGTCCGAGCAGACTTTATTACGCACAGAGAATGACAGAGGATTTAGGTGGTGCAAAAATTTATCTGAAGCGTGAGGATTTGAACCATACAGGCTCACATAAAATAAATAATGTAATTGGGCAGATGCTTCTGGCAAAGAGAATGGGTAAAACAAGAGTTATAGCAGAGACAGGTGCAGGTCAGCATGGAGTTGCTACAGCTACAGTTGCAGCGATGATGGGAATGGAATGTGAGATATACATGGGCAGGGAAGATACAATCCGGCAGGCATTAAATGTGTACCGAATGAAACTTCTGGGTGCTAAGGTTCATCCTGTAGACTCAGGAACGGCAACACTCAAGGATGCAGTATCGGAGACGTTTAGAGAGTGGACATCAAGAATAGAAGATACACATTATGTGCTTGGCTCGGTTATGGGACCATATCCGTTTCCACAGATTGTAAGGGATTTCCAATCCGTTATAAGCAGGGAAATCAAAGCCCAGATTATGGAGCGGGAGGGCAGACTTCCGGATGCAGTTCTTGCATGCGTAGGCGGCGGCTCCAATGCAATGGGTGCATTTTATCATTTCATAGAAGACAAGAACGTCAGACTAATTGGATGTGAGGCAGCAGGACGTGGCATCGATACGTTTGAGACAGCAGCGACAATCAATACAGGAAGACTTGGAATATTTCACGGAATGAAATCCTATTTCTGTCAGGATGAATATGGACAGATAGCACCGGTATATTCAATTTCGGCAGGCCTGGATTATCCGGGAATAGGGCCGGAGCATGCATATCTTCACGACATAGGCCGTGCAGAGTATGTGGCAGTAACGGATGACGAGGCAGTTGAAGCCTTCGAATACCTCTCAAGAATAGAGGGCATTATACCGGCAATTGAGAGTGCCCACGCAGTTGCCCATGCAATGAAGGTGGCCAAAACAATGAGCAAAGATAAAATTATGGTAATAAATATATCAGGACGCGGTGACAAGGATTGTGCGGCAATCGCACGTTACAGAGGGGAGGATATAAATGAGTAATATAAGCAAAGCATTTGAAAAGGGAAAAGCATTTATTCCGTTTATTACATGTGGTGATCCAAGCCTTGAGATTACAGAGCAGATTGTATATGCCATGGAAGAAGCAGGAGCAGATATTATAGAGCTTGGAATACCGTTTTCAGACCCAACAGCAGAGGGACCGGTTATACAGGCTGCTAATATACGGGCATTAAGTGGTGACGAGATTGTAACGACTGACAAAATATTTGACCTTGTCAGAAAGCTGAGACTTAAGGTTAAAATTCCTATGGCATTTATGACATATGCAAATGTTGTTTTTTCCTATGGTGCGGAAAAGTTCATTTCCACATGTAAGGAAATTGGCATAGATGGATTGATTCTTCCTGATATTCCATATGAAGAAAAGGATGAGTTTGACCCGATTTGTAAAAAGTATGGAATAGATCTTATATCGCTTGTTGCCCCAACCTCTCACGACAGGATAAGGATGATTGCAAATGATGCAAGTGGTTTTGTATATTGCGTCTCATCACTGGGTGTTACAGGAACGAGAACGGAAATTACTACGGATATAGGGGAAATGATATCTCTTGTAAAGGCAGCAAAGGACATACCGTGTGCTGTTGGTTTTGGTATATCAAATCCCGAGCAGGCAAAGAAAATGGCTCAGCATGCGGATGGTGTCATAGTCGGCAGTGCAATTGTAAAAATAATTGCCAAATATGGTAAGGACTCAGTTCCATATGTCAGTGAGTATGTCCGAAGCATGAAAGAGGCAATATCATAGAATTATCAAATGCCAAGTAAACCAGATGAATATTATTCTTATGTGATTGTCAGGGCGATGTATCTTGTCCACCAAATTTATTTATGCTATTATGAGAGCATGTGCATTACATAATCTTATAGTTGTAGTTTATCTGTTTTTTGGGAGGAATTTGGGTGAATTTAAGGGAGCTGGAACAATACAATCCGATTACGATACAATGTCACGATAATCCTGATGCCGATGCAATTGCATCCGGTTATGGGCTATATTGTTATTTTAAGGATAAGGGTAAGCAGGTTAGTCTGGTTTACAGCGGCAGAAATGAGATAAGCAAATCGAATTTAAAACTGATGGTGGATGAACTGCATATACCTATTCAATATATGAAAACAGATTTGGGTTCTGACACGCATGTAAATGGGCTTTTGATTACAGTGGATTGCCAGTATGGTGCGGGAAACGTCAGCAAAATAACGGCAGATAATGTTGCGGTGATAGATCATCATCAGATTGAAATTGAAAATCTTGAAATGAGTCATATCATTCCCGGTGTGGGAAGTTGTTCAACTATTGTATGGAAAATGCTTTTGGATGAAGGCTATGACATAGAACGCAGCAGTGAGGATAATAGTCTTGGAACGGCATTATATTATGGGCTGTATACTGATACAAATCAGTTTGCAGAGCTGAATAATCCTCTTGATAAGGATTTGCGGGAGAATGTGAAATTTGACGGAACACTGATTAACCGACTTCGGAATTCAAACCTGACGCTACGTGAATTGGAGGTAGCAGGTGTTGCCATGCTCCGATACAGCTTTAATGATGAGTATGGATTTGCAGTCATTAAATCGCAGCCATGCGATCCGAATATTTTGGGTTTAATAAGTGATTTTCTGCTTCAGGTTGACTGTATCAATGTATGCGTTGTATATAATGAGACGATAGACGGATATAAACTTTCAGTAAGGTCGTGTATCCGGGAGGTTAATGCAAGTGAGCTTGCGGCATTTTTGACGGAGGGAATCGGTTCTGGCGGTGGACATTATGAAAAGGCGGGCGGCTTTATAAGCAAAAAATTATATGTTCAAAAGAATAGGACTCTCCATGAAGAAGGGTATTTTAACAATCGTATGACGGAGTACTTTGATTCCTTTGACTTGATTTATGCAAAGAATTATACTGCGGATTTAAATGATATGAAGCGGTATGAAAAGAAAAATCTGCCTATCGGCTATGTCAACATATGGGAAGTTCTTCCGATTGGAACACCGATTACAATCAGAACTCTTGAAGGTGATGTTGACATGGTTGTGGAGCAGGATCTGATTGTTATGATTGGCATCAGAGGTGAGGTTTATCCGATGCGGATGGAGAAGTTCAATCGCTCCTATCATGTTGAGGATAGACCGTATGTATATGAGACTGACACTGATATGAAGTATATTCCGACGGTGAAGGTGCGCAGTACCGGAGAAACGCTTACACTGACAGACTATGCACGAACATGTACACCGAGCGGAACCATATACATTTACGCAAAGCCGCTTTTACGTGGTGTAAAGGTGTTTACTGCATGGGATAAGGAGAAATATATGCTCGGCAGGCCGGGAGACTATTTGGCAGTCAGAAGCGATGACCTGCATGATGTGTATGTTGTGGAGCAAAAGATATTCGGTAGGAGCTATAAGGAGGCATCAGAGTGAAAGAAAAGGAAAACAGACAATATACTTATGATGCATTTATAAGCTATAGACATTCAGAGCCAGATAAATTTGTTGCAGAAAATCTCCACAAATACCTTGAGGCGTTTAAACTACCGAAAAGTATTCTCAAATCAGGAAAAGCCTCAAGAACCAGAATCGAGAGGGTATTTCGTGATAAGGATGAGCTTCCGTTAACAAGCAATCTTGAAGACCCTCTTGTAAATGCATTGATTCAGTCGGAATATCTTATTGTAATATGCTCTCCAAGACTAAAGGAGTCCGTATGGTGCAGAAAGGAGATAGAGACCTTTATTGCCTATCACGGGCGGGAAAATATTTTGGCAGTTCTTGTTGAAGGCGAGCCAGAGGAATCGTTTCCGGAGGAACTGCTTTATGAAGATGAATATTTTTATTATCCGGATGGGACACAGGGCGTAAACAGGAAAGCTCTTGAACCTCTGGCGGCAGATGTGCGTTCCCAGGATGGAAAAAGAGGAATGCTAAAGGCGCTGAGGTCTGAGTTGCTGCGCCTTTTGGCACCAATGTTTGGGGTTTCTTATGACGACCTTAGGCAGAGACACAGAGAACGAAGATTAAAAAAGATTGCAACGATTTCTTTGGTTGCGGCAGTACTTTGTCTGGCTATCGGAGCCTTTAGTACGGCTGCGGCGCTTCATATTAAAGAACAAAAGGAGCAGATTGAGGCACAAGCGGATGAAATTGAGGCACAGGCAGACGAGATTAACGAACAAAATAAAAAACTGCTTCAGCAGCAGGCGAAAAACCTGGCAGAAAAATCGCTTGCCTTTCTTGAAGAGGGTGACAGGGAAAGCGCAATTATTACAGCGAAGCAGGCATTGTCAGAATACGATGGAATTACGATGCCGTACACTGCTGAGGCGAAATATGCCCTTACGGAGAGTTTGCATGTATACGATTCGGGTAATGTGATGAAGGCAAGGTATCAGCTCACTGCTTCAGGAACGATTGATTACCTGTTTGTTTCACCGGACGGGAAAACTGCTGTCACACATGACAATATGGGAGCTTTGATGCTTTGGGATATTGAAACCCAAACATTACTGGATACACGGACGGATACGGGCTCGCTTTTTACGGACTGGCACGCGGCATTTCTTGATTCTGACAGATTTGTGTACAGAACAGGTGATAATGCAATAAACGTATACCGAATATCGGAGAAAAAAGTAGAAGGCACAATAGAAGACAGCTCTGTGCTTGGTGTTTTTTCTAATTCCCAAAGTGAATATTTTGCTGTGAAAAACTGGTATGATTACACTATATACGATGCAAATACACTGAAACCAGTTTATAAATTTTCAGCACAGGACGGATACAGCCTTAGTGAGAAATGTTATTTTTCCGACAACAACATTATGATGTATGGAGAAACGACAGATGAACAGGTTATGTCTGCAACGGCTGAGGATGCGGACAAAAAGACGGATGTGGCAGATGGCAATACGATACTTCATTTTGTGAATTTGAAAAATGGTAAAGAATATGCTTCTCTACCGGTTCCTTATGGAGACATATTGGATGTGGGTTTTAAAGGAAAAAATGCATATATTCTTACGGGAAAGCGTTCGGTGGAGGTATTGGAGAGAGCGGTTGACTTGATTTCCTATAATGTTACAAAGGGAGAAGTTTTATGGGAAACAAATCTTGATGGGAAGTTTGCCGGCTCTTTGTGTATGTCGTATGCAAATGGGGCAACTGAATTTTTACTGTATTCAGCAACTGAAATGTTCCTTATTGACGAAGAAACAGGCACTGAGACAGGAAGATTTCCGTTAAATTCGGATATAGTTAAGGTTCGGGCCTATGAAAATACTCCTTTGTTTATGTTTTTTATCAGAGGAGGCAGACAGGGCGTTCTTATACCAGATAAGAAAAACTGCATATGGAGAGATTATATGTTTGATTGTAAATCTCAAAATGTGAATATATATGAGTCATATTCAAATGGTGCGTTGGTGCTTCCGTATAGTGATAGCAGAGTTACGGTTTATAGTGCAAGTAAGGGACCTGATTTGCAACTGTGCGAGGATGATGTTGTGCCTGAGAACGTAGAGACGGAAAGTCAGGACTATTATATATCTGAGGCAGGTAGACTTGGACTTGAACGTGCGGTTCTTGTAACACATATTCTGTACTCGGATGATAAATCTGTGATGTTTGTATCGTATTCTGATATGACGATGGAGATATATAATGTATCTGATATGCAGCTTTTGGCAAGTATAAGCGGTATCGAATGTGAAATCACAAAATATCTGGGAACAGATAATGAGGGAAGTATTTATGTTGCAGGAAACACAGTTGGATATTGTCTGGACAGTCACTATAATATGACTGCAAAAATAGAAAATCTAATTGCAGTGGATAAGGAAAAAAACAGGCTCATTGTAGGGACAACAGAGGCTCTTTATCAGCTTCCTATATATACGACCGATGAACTGCTTCACATGGATTGGAAGGATGTGTTTTGAAACTTCATGTGGAGCATAGAAAAAAAGATTGTAGAATCAGAGTTTATTTGATATAATACAAGTCAGGTTTTCGGCGTGTGGCTCAGTTTGGTAGAGCGCGTGGTTCGGGACTACGAAGTCGCAGGTTCAAATCCTGTCACGCCGATTTTTTATTGTGTAAGAAATTATAGAGAGCTATTCAGGCGGGTAAGTATTATGGACAAATTATTATACTTTGATTATTGTGCATTTGCGATAATGATTATTATGCTTGCTGCCATTTTGTTTAGAAGGCTGTTCTATGGCAGAGCAAATATGAGCTTTTTATTCGTCCTTTGTGTGGCTTTTTTTTCTACAATATTTGATATATGGGCTGTTACCCTGGACAATATGGGTGTGGGGAACAGAATGATGAAATATATTGCACATGACGGTTATCTTGTACTTCACAATTTAACGATAGCCGTATTTGATTTCTATTTGGTGACAGTCACCGATACATGGCATAAAATCAGAAATAATAAAGCTTTGAAGTCTCTTATGCCAATTCCATTTTTCACCGTATTATTTACCGTCATTATCAGTAACCGGACAGGTTGGATATATTATCTGGATGAATCTGATACATATGTAAGAGGAAAATATTTCTTTATTCTGTATATTACGGTTATGGTATATATTGTTTATGCCTTTTATCACACAATAAAGTACACAACACATCTTGAGAGGGAAAAAAAGGCGTCGCTCATGATAATGTATCCGCTTATGCTTGCATCTACTGTTGTACAGACCTTTTTTCCTCATATTATTATAGAGCTTTTTGCAATTTCACTGTCATTGCTTTTTATTATGCTGCTTGTTCAAAGACCGGAGGAGAGAATAGATTCAGCAACAGGAATTTATAAGCTGGTGGCATATGAAGCTGATATGAAAAGATCATTTGAAAATAAAAAATCAATGCAGGTTATTATGGTCAGTATTGCAAATTACAGGGCCTTGCAGGATGTCTTGGGATATGGCAGCACCAGACATATAATTAAAAAAATAAGTGAGGGATTTATAAGACTGCAAAGACAGTTTAAGCTTAGCTCTGAACTGTACTATATGGGAAATGGACATTTCAGGATTGTCATTGATGAAAAAAGCTTTGGAATGACGGAACAGGCGGCAGAAACAATTAATCAGGTTATGAATAACGATGTAAGTCTTTTGAATGTGGGTATAAGTATTCAGGCTTATGTGTGTATATTAAAGTGCCCGGAAGATTTGAATGATTTTGACAGCCTTATAGCTTTTGGAAGCCAGTTGGAGAAGCAGGAGTTTACTTCAAATGTGTTATATGCTGAGGAAATTCTTAAGAACAAGCAGTACAATCTCTTTAAGGAAATGGACGGCATAATTGAGGAGGCACTTATTAATCATAAATTTGAGGTTTACTATCAGCCCATTTATTCGGTTGACAATGGGCAATTTAATTCCGCTGAAGCTCTTTTAAGATTAAAAAATGAAAAATATGGTTTTATATCACCGGAGATATTTATTCCTGTGGCTGAAAAAAACGGTGCAATACACAGGATAGGAGCGTTTGTTTTTGAGGAAGTATGTAGGTTTATTGCCAGTGATGAATTTAAGACTTTGGGAATAGAATATATAGAGGTGAATCTTTCTGTTATTCAGTGTATGCAGGAGCAACTTTCAAAAGAAATACTGAATACCATGAAAAAGTATAATATTAAGCCTAATCAGATTAATCTTGAGATAACGGAAACAGCCACGTCTTATTCACAACGTGTAATGTATGCAAATATAAACAGGTTGACGGATGCAGGGATTAAATTTTCGCTTGATGATTTCGGAACCGGCTATTCAAACATGAAAAGAATTGCATCGCTTCCGTTGTCCATTGTTAAATTTGATAAAACCTTTGCCGATGTGGGCGACAGTTCAAAGCTTAAGATTATACTTGAAAATACGGTAAAAATGGTCAAAGATATGGATATGAAAATAGTTGTGGAGGGAGTAGAAAACGAAGAACTTGTAAAATTTTTCTCTGATTTGGAGTGTGAGTATATACAGGGCTATTATTATTCAAAGCCGATTCCTAGGGATGAATTTGTAAAGTTTGTAAAGGCACACAATGCTTAAGCGTTATATTGTGCAAAGTGTCGTTTTTTTTGGGATAATGCGATAGTCAATTGGTAAATACTTAAGAAAAAAATTTAAAACCTTGCAAAACCACACAAAAAAAGGTAATATCATCCTAGCAAACAAAGAAAGACATCATTGTAAAACATATATTTATTTTATTTACGGAGGAAATTAAGATGGCAGTTAAGAAAGCAACCGTTGATTCAACTATGGCTAAGGTTGAGGCAGCAAAGGCAGCAACTAAATCAGAGGCAAAGGCAGCACCTGCAAAGAAAGCGACAGCAAAGGCACCTGCAAAGAAAGCAGCGCCTGCAAAGAAAGAAACTGCTGCTACTGAGGTTAAGGCAGATACAAAAACAGCAGCAAAGGCACCAGCTAAGAAAGCAGCACCTGCAAAGAAAGCAGCACCGGCTAAGAAGGCACCAGCTAAGAAGGCAACACCTGCAAAGGCAGCAGCTGCAAAGGTATGTGTTGAATACAATGGAGGACAGGTTTTCACTGATGATATAACTGCAAAGGCAATTGAAATAAGTGGAAAAAAGTCAATCAAGAACTTAAATGTATACTATCAGCCTGAAAATGGCATGGTTTATTTTACTGCTGATGGCGAGGAAGGTTCTTTCTCATTATAAATAATATATAACTATTACATAAGCAGAAACGTAACAATAAAAAACCCCGGCTTTAACCGGGGTTTTGTTTTTGTTTTATAATCCCTTTGCTTTTTTGGTGCATGCCTTCATTGCTTCAATGACTGCACTTCGCATGCCTTTTTCTTCAAGTACGCGAACCGCTTCAATCGTTGTTCCGCCAGGGGAGCAGACCATGTCCTTAAGCACTCCCGGATGACTTCCTGTCTCTAAGACCATTTTGGCACTTCCTAACACTGACTGTGCAGCAAATTTATATGCTTTGTCCCTTGGCATACCATCTGCAACTGCAGCATCTGCCATTGCCTCTATAAACATGAACACATAAGCAGGAGAACTTCCACTGACAGATACACATACATCCATAAGACTTTCCGGAATTTCCTCTGCAAGACCAAAGCTTTGAAGAAGTGACATTGCATGGTCAAATTCTGAATCAGTTACATTTTCGTTTTTGCATACCCCTGTGATACCCTCGCCCACGAGAGCAGGTGTATTTGGCATTGTCCGCACTATTTTTTTATCTGCACCAAGCCGTTCACCAAGCCATTTTAATGTTTTTCCCGGGGCAATTGTTATAATAAGCTGCCCGGTTGTTATGTTGTCTTTGATTTCGTTTATAACGGTTTCATAATATTGTGGTTTCACTGAGAGGAACAGTACATCGCAGGATGCTGCTACCATACAATTATCTCCGGTATTTACACCAAGTTTTTCAGCAGCCTTTTTCAGTGCATTTTCAGAAGCATCGGATACAATGATGGAACTGCCCGAAATATCTGCTTTATTTTTAAGACCACCTATAATAGCGGATGCCATATTACCGCATCCTATAAATCCTACCTTGTATTTCATGTTTTTACCCTTTCCTTATGTATAATATTATGTTAAAAGCTTTAAAGCTAAATCTGGTCTGTCTGTTATAATTCCGTCTACGCCAAGCCGTATGCATCTTTTGATTTTCTTTTCGCTATTTACCGTCCACACAAAAACCTGAATGCCCATATCGTGCATACGTTTAATGTAGCTTTTGAAGCAAAAGAAATAGTTTGGTGCAATAAAGTCTGCGCCGCACATGATAAGACGTCTTTTTGGGAAAATTTCGTTAAAACGTCTTTTGAAGGAACTATGCTTTTTGCCTACAAGAAGTCCTGTTACTATATTTCTGTCATATTGTTTCACACGAAAAACAGCCTGATCATTAAATGATTTTATTATAAAGTCTTTATAATCACAACTATTTAATACAATATCAACAACACGTTTTTCATATCCGGTTTCCTTAAGCTCTATGTCAAGCCTGATCTTGCCGCTGCACAAGTTAACAACCTGAGAGAAAAGCGGAGGAATATATCCATCCGGTGATGTGATGTTACATATTTCCTTGTAGGTCAGTGTGCTTATATTAGTAGAACCCATTTTTGAATCATGAAAAACGATTAGCTTATCATCATAGGTTTTACGGATATCAAATTCAATATAATCCACATTTAAATCAATTGCAATCTGAAATGCTTCCAATGTATTTTCGTGTTTTGCCAGTGCGGATGCTCCTCTGTGGGCAATAATAACAGGCTGCATACATTGTCCTCCCTGCATAGTTTTCTTATATGCGATATACAAGTGTTAGTAATGGTTACCTGTATATAGTTCATTATATGTTGGTTCCGCGGAGCTCTATGACAGGTGCACCCTTGCCTTTAATATAGTCACCGGTTATAGTTACCTTGCCTATGCTGTCATCCCTTGGAATTTCATACATAATATCAAGCATAAATTTTTCAATGATTGCACGGAGTGCTCTTGCACCTGTTTTTTTCTGCATGGCAAGCTCGGCAATTTCATTATATGCTGTATCATCAAAGCAAAGAGAAACCTCATCCAGCGCAAGAAGCTTTGTATATTGCTTGAGAATGGCATTTTTAGGCTCTTTTAAAATTTTGATGTACATATCCTTGTCTAATGCATCAAGTGTAAACAATACAGGAAGTCTTCCTAAAAATTCAGGTATCATGCCAAAATCACGAAGATCCTCAACCGTTACTTCCTTAATAATGTTGTGTTCATTGTCAAATCGGTCTTTCAGCTCAGCATTAAAGCCCATTGAGGATTTTTTTGAAAGTCGCTGTTTTATTATATCCTCAATTTCAGGGAATGCACCACCGCAGATAAAAAGGATATTCTTAGTGTTCATCGTTGTTGTTGGTGTCATGGCATTTTTGCTGCCGGCACCTACAGGAACCTCAACCTCTGCACCCTCAAGTATTTTTAAAAGCCCCTGTTGAACCGCCTCGCCGCTGACATCACGGCTGTGTGTTTCTTTCTTTTTTGCAATTTTATCAATCTCATCAATAAATACGATTCCACGTTCAGCTTTTTCTACATCATTATCAGCTACAGAAAGAAGCTTTGAGAGAACGCTTTCCACGTCATCACCTATGTATCCTGCCTCTGTTAAAGTGGTAGCATCCGTAATTGCAAGAGGGACATTTAAAAGTCTTGCTATCGTTTTTACAAGATATGTTTTTCCACATCCGGTAGGTCCAAGCATAAGCATATTTGATTTTTCTATTTCAATATCATCCATTGTGTTTGTTATTACGCGCTTATAATGGTTGTATACAGCAACGGACATAGCTTTTTTGGCATACTCCTGACCTACAACGTACTCGTCAAGCATTGCCTTGATTTTGTGTGGAGCAGGAATTGTGGAAAGTGAAAGCTCAGGCTCCTCCTTGTTTTCTTCTTTCTTTTTCTTCTTTTTTACCTTTTGGGATTTTGGAATATCATCAAAGGGCATAAACTCAGACATATTTATATTTGGCATTTTGGAAAAATCCATAAATTGTAAATTGTTTCCGCCAAGTGCATCAAAGCTTTTCTGCATACAATCATTACATATATTAATATTGTTTGGCAATTTTATAAGGGTGCCGGCTGATGATTCCGGACGTCTGCAAAGGTAACAGTAACATTCGTAGTCGTCATTATTATTGCTATTATCAGACATATTTATCCTCCAATGTGTATAAGATATTGACAGTATACCACTAAATTAGATATATTTCTATATGATAGATTTGGTAGATAATTGCGAAACTCCGTTTTTATTATTATCCGTTGTACAATATAGACAAATCACTGCAGGGCACGCTTTCGCTACTTGTCGCTCGCAACGGTACTAAGCTCGAAATAACCTCGCTAAGTACCGGCGGCTTCAAAGTACCCTGCGTGCGATATTGTCTATATTGTACAACCTGCTTATTAAAATAAAGAGTTTCGCAATTGTCTGGATAGATTTGGAAGTGGGAGGAGAAAGAAGTTAAAATGAAAAAGAGAATACTGGCATACCTTAATTACATAGATGAACTAATTGAAAGTGATGATAGTGACTGGGACAAGGAGTCCAAGAAGCACCTTGTACAAATTGGCTTTTTTGCACATGAGCGGCAGGTACATCTGATTGTTATGGCGCTGTTTGCAATTGCAGAGATAATATGCATACTGTATGTGCATTATACCGGAAGTCTCACAATACTTTTGCTTGCCCTTGCAATTTTAGTTTTGCTCATTCCTTATATTATGCATTATTATCTGTTGGAAAACAGTGTACAGAGGATGTATCAGCAATATGACATTATGCAGAATAAAATGGAACATTCCTTTCATATGTAGCTTTGATACAGCCTGATTAAAAAGACAAGAGCTGCTATATATTCCTTAGGTGTCTGCTAAATAGACAGAACCATGAGGAAAATGGCAGCTCTTGTTGAACAATTAGAAAAATTCTGTTAACGCTTACTTGAAGAAGAAGTAGTGTTCTTTTTATTATTGTTGTTAGAGTTGTTATCATCACCCTCTAACAGATCCTCTGCACCATCGATTACGCCGTTAACTGCGTCCTTGGTACCATTTGTGACGTCATCGGCTAAATCCTTGGCGTCATTTGCAACTCCGTTGTTACTAGAGTTAGAAGTGTTTTTGTCATTGTTGCTGTTTTGAGTTGTGTTTGTCTGATTGGTTGCGCTTGAACCAGAACTCCCATTTTTATTATCATCTTTAGAGCCGCATGCAGTAAGGGCAAATGATAATGTTAAAAGAGTAGCAGCAAGTGCTAATGTAGATTTTATTTTTCTCATAAATATTCACTCCTTATAATATAGAAAATAATGTATCAATAGTATTACCTTAATTGGATAAAATATTTATGTATTTAAAAAAAATAAAAAATATGCCACAAGAGAATTCATATTGACTTGAATTCCCTGCGGCATATTGGTATGAATTAGCTTTAGCTACTCGTCAGGAGTAAGACAGGCACAATCGCATGGGTCTGTGCAGGAATTACATGACTCCTTGTTATCAAGAGGATTACATGATTCAAGAGGTTTGATATTCCTGTCGAGAAGACTGCCACTAACAAATGTCATACATAAAGATTCATCTTCAGGTGCCAGAGTGCCCTTGGATATTACCGGACGTCCGTTATGTGGAATCTGGTACTGCGTGAAATAAATTGTCTTGACAACCAGTGTAAGCCCAACCGTGATTGTACCATCAGCTATGTCAAAATTTAAAACTTTTGGTACAGACATTAAGTTAAGACCCTGAGTTATTGTATTGTTCGTAGATGAAAATCCAATATAGTTAAGCTCAGGAGAGTCTATATCACCATTCGTGTAGGAGACTCCATAAGGGGCAAAAAGCTCAAGAGTAACCGATGATGGGTTGGTGTCTGGATTATAACCACAATGGCGATGGCTTTCTGGAAGATAAATAACATCACACAACGTCGCGGTTGTAAGAAGTTTCTTGCAGCAGTCGTAAAGTCTTAACGCAAATGTCACCGACAGATTTGTCAGGGTGACCTCATAGCAGTTTGGTCGTGAATTAATCGGTCTGATTGAGGTAGGGTTACAGGTATTAGAGACATCGATGTCTATAACCTCTGCACTTGCATATGCTGCTGTTGGAAATTCATTAAGCAGGTCTGACGGCAATTCAATGGAACGACATACATTTATTCCTATTTCATCATACACAACAGGGGCAAGAACAGTTAAAAATTCCGGCGTTCCACACTGAGGCTCCACACATACATCATGGCAGGTGCCGTTTCCATTTGAGTTACAGATTGTGTTGCTGATTACTCGTTTGTTACAGCCACAGGATTTAGACATGGTTTTATTCCTTTCAAATTATGCTTACAATAATATATTCGCATTTGTAATTTTTGTTCTATAACTTCCATATATTGTATTTAAAGAAATAATGGAGTTGTTCATGGAGAGAATATTTACATCGCAAAATGGCAGACGGATTGTTGTATGTGATGAGGGCAACAATATAAATATAATTTTATTTATAAATCAAAGAGACATACGGTGGAGTATACTCAGGCGTGATTACGGGTCAGAGCTTTGTGCATGTATGAGTGATGATAATATTTGTCTTGCTTATCTTAACACTGCCAATGATTTAATATGGGATGTTGTAGGAGGTGAAAACAGAATCATACTTCTTTCTGATATAGGAAATGTGAAAAATATAAGAAATATCAGGCTTGAAAAAATAAATGACAGAATTATTCTGATTTATCAGACTGACAATCCTGTAAGTAAAGTGCAGGAACTGGTATATACATTCCCAGAAACAGAAAGAAAGAGCAGACTATTAATTTCAGGAGAGAAAAGTATAGAGGACTACATCCTGTATTATAATGGGGAGAATTATATTCTGAGGTGCAAATATAAGGATGAGCCTGTATTAAAGACGTATATGTTAAAAGTAGACAATTCAGGTGTGATTATTCCCGAAGAATATATAATATGTAAATCGGAAGATATAGACGAACTGAAAAAGATGTGTAAACTTAAAGAGGAAGAGTTTGATAAGGCAAGTGACAGGCTCAGGGAGGAGTTTGAGGAAAATTTAAAAAAGCAGGCTGGGGACATTGAAAAAAAATATAGAGCACAATATGATGAGTTGGCGAAGCTCACAAAAGACATTCAGGAGGAAGGAAAAAAATGGAGGCAATTATACTATAAAAGTATTAAATAAAAGTTTGACTTAACATAATATCTGAGAAAAAAGTTAGAGAAATAGCTGATTTTTTATATTTTTGCTTGACATAATATGGAATTTGGTTTACAATAAAAATTGCAACCTTTTTTGGGAAAAATCTGAAAAGGTTGCCCAAATATATTGTATCTGAATGATAT
>CAMWGV010000037.1 GCA_947173945.1 uncultured Lachnospiraceae bacterium | reverse complement strand
CTGTTATGTAATATATTGTCTGTCATGCCACAATTCCTCCTGAAGAATATTATTTTTACATTTTAATATTTGCCGTCATACTTATTCCTTTGAAAATTTAGAAAATTTCCCAACGCCTCCTACTATGTAACCATCTTCATCCGTTGCTTTCATGGACACCATTCCAAAGGGGTTGAGTTATATTCAACCTTAAACTTTCCTGTATTTTCACCCTCGACATTATTCTACTTTCTTAGATATATTATAAATTACATCATCCAATATGTCAGTCCCCCTCTTTTGCCCTACTTTTATGTCATTTTGTACCATTTTTATATTGTTTTGTACCATTTTGCATTTTTAATACGCGTTTCGTACACATCTTAGCAAGCTCCGTAAGGAGCATTATTGTCCTCAGGGCTTCGTCTGCTTTGCAGACACCTCAGGACATATGCCAATAGGAAACGAAGTTTCCTATTAAATAAAACATTGGGCCTTATATTAACACGAACAAACGCATCAATATAAAGCCCATATATGATATAAGATATTTATTTTAGTTTAATGATTAACCACTATGTATTTGTTTTTACCCCTAAAATTTTTCTTTCCCTGGAGCTTTTCATCAATATGGAGTCGTTCCCTCATAGGATGCAGCTACACCGACATCATTATAAATTATGGAACCATCCAAAGCACATATTGTTAAAACAGGTGTTTTAACAGTGGTGTTCCTTTCACTTTTGGCTTCATAATAACGCCATACAGGAACAACTGCGTATGAAAGTCCGTCATAGGTGATATACACATATCCAAACTCTATACTGCCTATATCATAAACATGAAAATCCCGTGATATCATTTTTGCAAATTCCTCTTTTGCAACCTCATTTATCTGATCAAAGGACAGCATTTCCGATTTCTCCGACATAATTTCCGGTTCATTATATTTTCCTCTGATTTTAATTCCATATACACCATTACTGTTTACCAGCACTTCTACATAAGGCTGTACAGCAAAAATGTCTGGCGCTTGAGACTCCATGTTTGTTCCCGATGCTCCATAGGAAAACAAAAGATGTGCACCATTCTCGGACATCCCGAAAATCATTGTATAACCATCCACGATACACTCTTCCTCTGTTAACCCAACATTATTATGTACAATATGCAAAAGCTCCATATTATCCAGCCCAAGTCTGCCCAGAAATTGCTTTGCCTGCCCCTCCGCGCTCTCACGACTACATGGATTATTTATATTTGGCTCATCCATTCCCAATGTATCTTCAATTACATATATCTCATCAATGCAATATGCCTCCATATATGGTATTTCAACCTCACGACGGGTTACTACCCCCTCCGACACAGATTCATCATGGCAATCTCGATACTTCAAATTCCACAATCTTCCATCGACGTTTCCTCTGAGCATTGCCTCTTCATAAACAAAGGCCCAACTACCATCCCCTGAATCAGGTGTTTCTGTTCTTGTATACACAATCTTATCATCAGGATACTCTACATGTTTTGTATCATCAAAAGTTTCAAGCAACCATTCTATATATCCTGTATAACGATTCTGGACCTCACTTCCCGAATACTTTTCCTCATAAAACTGAAGCTCCTTTTCAAGCTCCTCCCTGCTCAATATCTCATAAGGTTTGATATTCTCGTACTCACCCTTATCAAATAACTTTTGGGCATATTTTAGGACATATTCATCTTTGTCATCACATTCCGTAACAGAAAATGTAGGGACATTGCCATAACCATCGGCATATATCTGGGCATCAACATTTGTCGTTCTGCCTCCTTCTTCTACCACATAGGAAATCGTATCAGTTTCTTCGTTGTTCTCTGTAGCTTCTTCTTTCTCTACCGCATTGCCGTCACTTGCCTCCATACCTGCATTTTCTTTTAAATCATTTGCTATGTCGTCCTTTTTTGCCTTGCCGCAGGCAGTGAATAAAAATATGGCACTCATGATAACGCATAACAAGTATATCCTTTTTGTGAATTTCATAAAACTCCTCCTTTATTTCTTTTTTAGCCAAAGCTATCATTAATATAAAATCTTTCCCGTATACACTGCACTCATGCCGAAATTATCATTATAAATTATGGAACCGTCCAAAGCACATATTGTTAAAACAGGAGTTTTGACAGTGGTATCCCTTTCACTTCCGGCTTCATAATAACGCCATACAGGAACAACAGCATATGAAAGTCCGTCATAAGTGATATATACATATCCAAACTCTATACTGCCTATATCATAAACCAAAAAATCGTGTGAGATAATATTGGCAAATTCCTCTTTTGCAACCTCATTTATCTGATCAAAGGACAGCATTGTAGTTTCTTCTGACATAACCTCCGGTGCATTATAATTCCCTCTAATTATAAATCCATATACACCATTACTGTTCACCAGAACCTCTACATAAGGTTGTGCAGCAATAATATCCTGCGCATTACGCTCCATATGTGTTTCTGGTGCTCCGTATGAAAACAAAAGATGTGTCCCATTCTCTGACATACCAAAAATCATCGTATAACCATCCACAGTAGAAGTTTCCTCTGTTAACCGGATATTATTATGTACAATATGCAAAAGCTCCATATTATCCAGCCCAAGTCTGCCCAGAAATTGTTTTGCCTGTCCTTCTGCACTCTCACGATTACATGGATTATTTATATTCGGCTCGTCCATTCCCACTGTGTCTTCAATTACATATTCTTCATCAAAACAATATGCCTCCAAATACGGTATACCTTCATTGTGACTAATATGCTCTTCTATCGCAATGTCATCATATCTATCATTATAATACATGCACCACAATCTTCCGTCAACATAACCTCTGAGCCTTGCCTCTTCATAAACAAAAGTCCAATCGCTGTCAGCTCCTTCTGTTCTTGTATACACAATCTTATCATCAGGATAATCTACATGTTTTGTATCATCAAAAGTTTCAAGCATCCATTCTATATATCCTGTATAACTATTTTGGATATACTCCTCACTTCCCGAATACTTTTCCTGATAAAACTGAAGCTCCTTTTCAAGCTCCTCCCTGCTCAATATCTCATAAGGTTTGACATTCTCATACTCACCCTTATCAAACAGCTTTTGGGCATATTTTAGGACATACTGATCTTTATCTTCACATTCCGTAACAGCAAACGTAGGGACATTACCATAACCATCGGCATATATTTTGGCGTCAACATTTGTCGTCCTGCCACCTGACTCAACCACATAAGAAATCGTATCCGGTATTTCACTAGCTACATCTTTTTCTACCGCATTACCGCCACTTGCCTCCATACCTGCATTTTCTTTTAAATCATTTGCTATGTCGTCCTTTTTTGCCTTACCGCAGGCAGTAAATAAAACCACCAAACTTAAAATAACAATTGAACAATATATTCTTTTAATATGCTTCATTGCAAACCTCCCAACCATTTTTTATTCATAATCAGTATATCATCCCAATTTAAATTACTTTATATTTTTACTTTATAAGATAACCTTTTAATTACCTATCTTTTAAACATGTCGCAAATCCTTATTAATACCCACAACATTATTCTACTTTCTTAGATATATTATAAATTACATCATTCAATATGGAATCTGTCCCGTATTTACTGGACAGATTCCTAAATTATCATTATAAATTATGGAACCGTCCAAAGCACATATTGTTAAAACAGAAGTTTTGACAGTGGTATCCCTTTCACTTCCGGCTTCATAATAACGCCATGCAGGAACAATTTCATATGCAAGTCCATCATAGGTGATATATACATATCCAAACTCTATACTGCCTATATCATAAACATAAAAATCCCGTGAGATAATATTGGCAAATTCTTCTTTTGCAGTCTCATTTAACTCATCAAAAGACAGCATTGTAGTTTCTTCTGACATAATCTCCGGCACATTGTAATTCCCTCTAATTACGATGGCATATACACCATTACGGTTCACCTGTACCTCTACATAAGGTTGCACAGCAAACATGTTTTCCACATAAGACTCCATATGTGTTTTAGGCACTCCGTAAGAAAACAAAAGATGTGTCCCATTCTCTGACATTCCAAAAATCATTGTATAACCATCCACAGTAGAAGTTTCCTCTGTTAACCGGATATTATTATGTACAATATGCAAAAGCTCCATATTATCCAGCCCAAGTCTGCTCAGAAATTGTTTCGCCTGTCCTTCCGCACGCTCACGGTTACATGGATTATTTATATTCGCCTCATCCATTCCCAATGTGTCTTCAACTACATATTCTTCATCAAGACAATATGCCTCCAAATATGGTATATATTCTTGATGAATCAATTCTCCATCCGTCACATAGTCATAATAACTATCATTATAATCCATAATCCACATTCTTCCGCCAACATAACCTCTAAGCCTTGCTTCTTCATAAACAAAAGTCCAATCGGCATCAGCTTCTTCCGTTCTTGTATACACAAGCTTATCATCAGGATAATCTACATGTTTTGTATCATCAAAATTTTTAAACAACCCTTCTATATATTCTGTATAACGATTCTGGCTATACTCCTCACTTCCCGAATACTTTTCCTGATAAAACTGAAGCTCCTTTTCAAGCTCCTCCCTGCTCAATACCTCATAAGGTTTGACATTATCATACTCACCCTTATCAAACAGCTTTTGGGCATATTTTAGGACATACTCATCTTTATCTTCACATTCCGTAACAGCAAACGTAGGGACATTGCCATAACCATCGGCATATATTTTGGCGTCAACATTTGCCGTCCTGCCACCTGACTCAACCACATAAGAAATCGTATCCGGTATTTCACTAGCTACATCTTTTTCTACCGCATTACCGCCACTTGCCTCCATACCTGCATTTTCTTTTAAATCATTTGCTATGTCGTCCTTTTTTGCCTTGCCGCAGGAAGTGAATAAAACCACCAAACTTAAAATGATAATACTTGTATGTATCCTTCTATCAAACTTCATGAAAATATTCTCCTAAGCTTCCTAACGAAAATATAATTGTAAATTGCATTTCAATGTATTAATTCACTCTGACATTATTATACACATAAATGTGTTGTTTGCATATCCTTTCCTATTCTTCATCAATGCAATATGCCCGGAATATGATATATTTTCATGGTGATATATTTGTTCACCCGTCACCGATTCTCATTCTCCTCCCTCTACAACCCCCCTGTCCATCCGTACAGTGGATACAACGAAAACCATTTCGCCATCTCAAAACCGAGTAGCTTTAACACCATCGGAACAGCTAAAAACAGCAGGGAAAAAAATATGGTCTGCACCTGACTTTTCCTCCATACCGATATCACCATTGTAAGCAACGCAGTAAGGACTGCCACTATACTCTGTGAAAGAACAAAAAGCAACACAAAACCGCCAATAGTAAGAGGTATGGCAGATTTCGTAAAGCAGGAAATATTCCAGACGGAATCCCCAAGACCATGCAACGGATAAACAGACGAGATACGGTATATCCGGCATGCAATCGGTATCAATGTGAGTCCCACCGCTGCAATACTGCAAATCAGAATCTTATATAGCATAATTCTTCGTTTTCCTGTCTTGGTTGCACATAACAAAAAGAGCGAACCATTCTTATACTCCATAGCTATAGCCCCACTTACAGCAAGAATTATACCAATGGATAAAATGAGGAAATCGACGGAAAAGGTTTCTTCCAAAATACCAAACAGATACAAATATCCGGTATCATAAACAAAGCTACCCCCATGAGCCTTAATACGCTCATACTGTTCCTCCACACGCAAAAAAGAAGGATAAAAAGCAAGTGTCATATTGGCCTGTGCTTTCATAGTATCTGCTGCAGAAGTACTCAGCTCGCCCGAACTAACCATTCTGTCAATCTGCTCAATTTTTTTGAGTGCCTCATCATACCGCAACTTCTCTGATAAAACAAGTGCTTCCTTTTCATCAGTCAGCTCACCTTCCAATTCGGTCATAATATCTCTGTAATACTGCTCACTTACCGATGGTGTGTAGGTACGGTCTAGGCTTCTGTATGCCAGCAGCCCCGCAAACAGCAAAACAATCAGGTATGCTCGATTGGTAATCAGAAGCTTATACCATTCGTGTCTCATAATATTAGTGTGGGGACGAAACGGTATGGAAAACGGCAGCCGCAGCTTTTTTACCTCCAAATTACGCATTCGGCAGAAGAACCATAAGCTGCCACTGATTCCCACAATGCAAATGAAAATAATCAGTGCAATGGACAGGCTCAGTCTGGACATCGGATAACCAAATATATTGAAATTCAGATATGCGCCATACAAATTTTCAGTTTTCATCAGTCCCAACGGATTGATATACTTGCAAACAGCAAATACCGAAGCTGATGGTATCAAATAGTACAACAGTGCACTTCCGCCGATAATTCCTGAACCAATCAAAAACGGTATCGATGCAATTTCGGACAAAATGCAGAAAACAGTAAGTACAGCTCCCATTCCAAATAATAATAACGCTTTTGTTAATACAGAAAGCCATATATATCCACCAATGCTGATTGGCAGACTGCTTTCCATGTAGGAAGCCACCGACTGCAGACTGACAGCCGGATCAAACCAGCCTGTGCTCTGACCGAAAAAAACAAGGCTGACCATGTAAAACAGTAAGGTAACTAAAACACAGTGA
Source organism: uncultured Lachnospiraceae bacterium (assembly GCA_947173945.1). Lineage (GTDB taxonomy): Bacteria > Bacillota > Clostridia > Lachnospirales > Lachnospiraceae > Coprococcus_C. Next base: position 19,984 of record CAMWGV010000037.1, on the reverse strand, counting down.
ATAAGAAGCGCTGTCAACTTAGACACAATAGTATGTAATATACCGTATTTTGTACTTCGGGTAATAAAAAACAATTTTTTATCCTTTTCCTCCGTAATCAGACCTCCCACAAACAGCATAACACTGAGGAACAAAAGAATATCTACCCATATACCTTGCATTGCAAGGGTAATCCCTTTCGATGGAGTAAAGCACACATTTTTATCCGTTAAATTTTCATAGTCTCTCCCACTCTTTTCCAGATTTCTTGCACTAAAGGTATTCTGTTCCTGCCCGCCAAAAATAGAAATCCCACTGAGGAGCTCTTTATTTTCTTTAATATAGCTCAAATAATCTCCGTATCCTGAAACCTTTTGCCACTCCTCATACAATTCATCTACAAGTTCCTGTTCCTCCTCCAACGAGGCAGTGAATTTCAGATAATCACCCGACTGATACTGCTCATAATAACATTCAAAAACACCCGGATTATTTTGCAGCTCCTGCTTGGCCAAAGCATTTCCCATTTCATTTTGAAAGCTCTGCATGTTAAGTATATCCCGCACAAAACAGACACCATCCATCGTTTTTTTAAGCTCCGTAATATAGCATCCTTTTTCCGCTTCACTCATTTCAGACAGTCCCGTCCAGACAGCCTTATAAGCGTTAAGCGGTGGTGTTCCCTCCTTTGGCAAAGAGGTGTACCACAATAAAAACAGATGCAGAAATAATAAAGTTATAACAGATAAGAGAAAGCTGCGTTTTCTCCATATTTTACCAAGTTCAAAGGGAATCAGTCTCAACATGACGCTCCTCCTCTCCGAAAATATGCATGTACACTTCTTCTAAATCCCTACTCTCTCCATATTTTTGACAAAGCTCTTCCACACCACCTCTGTCAATTATATTGCCATCCCTGATTAACAAAATTTCTCCTGCAATTGGTGCAATATCGGAAACCACATGAGTGGAGACAAGAATAATCTTGTCTCCGGAAAGTGCTTTAATTTGTTCTCTTACGCGCACCCGCTCCTTGGGGTCAAGACCTGCGGTTGGCTCATCCAGCACAATCAGCTTCGGACAGCCCAAAATCGCCTGTGCAATCAGAATACGCTGCTTCATCCCCCCTGAATATCCACCTATAGCTCTATCTGCCGCATCCTGCATATTTACATAGGAAAGAACTCTGTCAATCTCATTTCCTGCGTCTTTTTTTGAAATTCCCTTGAGGGCTGCCATGTATGATAAAAAACGTCTGCCTGAAAAGCTATTGTAAAGCCCCTGCTGCTGTGGTGCATACCCTATCAGACTTCGGAATTCCCACCCCAGTCTGCATATGTCAGTTCCATCCCAAAGAACTTCTCCTTCCGTTGGCTTGATATTTCCTGTAATAATATTCATCAACGTTGACTTCCCTGCACCATTTGGCCCCAGCAAGCCATAAATTCCGCAATCTAACTCCAAAGACACATCAGAAAGTGCAGTTTTATCCTTATATTTCTTTGTAATCCCGTTAAGCGTAAGCATATCCATCAGCCTCCCTTCTTACTCCCCCGGACCAATCATTTCAATCTCGCGGTAATTTTCCCGTCCTTCAAATAAATCCTCCTTCGAAATTAACGCATGCTTATATTGATATATTTCATATGAACCGTCCTCATGGGCTGTAGCATCATAATCATAGATAAATAAAATATCCGATGCTGTTTCTCCACGGAAATCAATTGACCAGCCATTACATAAGATGGTAAGTGGTGTACGGGTGATAGTACCTGTCTTTGTATTGACAAAATAAAAGGTGGGATTTTCGCCAAGATTCCAGTCCCTGCAGCAAAGCGTATCATCAAATGCATCCATGAGAAAATTCTGCGGTAAAGAACAAAGTGTTTTGTTTTCGCCTGTTCTTATGTTCAGCACTTCAATATTCTGATTTTCAGTGGATGACAAATACAGACTATCTCCTATAATTTGTGATGAATTTTCATAACTGTTTGACTGTCTGCAAAGCTCCTTAAGCTTACCGTCATTCGGATTCAGAACTGCATAAACCTGAGAGGAATTATTATATAGCTCCCGATATAAATCATCATTCCATTTTTCATCCTGCGAAATTTCCTTGCCGAAATCTGTGCCACTCAGCACAAAATCATTCTGGCAGCACCCTATGACCTGCCAAGAAATGTTATCATCAAAGGTCATTGGGCACATTTCCCTGATAGAAAGGGAGTCAAGATCCAGAAACATCAGCTTCCGCCCAGAAGACGTTGTGTATGCCTGATTTCCGTTTTTCTCCACAGAAAGCTTTTTCGTAACCACATAGATTCCATCATCATTTCCAAATACCTTATCCTCGAGTGTAAGTTCAGGGTCAAATGTATAAATTTTTTTTCGTTCCGTGCCGTCAAGCTTTGCACGGTACAAAGCAGCGGGCTGACTTTCCACCTTACTATCACCCATCGTCATAGTGCCCTGTGACATTGAACCATCGTCATCATATTCCCGGCTTAAGATATACAAATTATCTCCGAACACAAAAAGTATAGTTGTCCATATCGGAAAGTCATCATACAAAAACACAGCGGGGCAATCGGGAGAATCATGCTTACAGCCAGCCGTACTACACAGATAAATTTCCCGTCCTGTGGCAAAATCCATATACATTAAATGGGTTCCATAAGTTCCATCCCGAAGCTCTACTGTATCATTTACCAGATAATAATATCCATTTTCCGTAATGCAGGAACTTTCTCCATAGCGACTGCTCAGAAGCCGCAGCTTACCTGTTTCAGAGGAAGCATTGTTACTGTCTACACTATGCAAAGTACTGAAATGCTCAGCGTTATCCGAACCGGAATCACCCGCTTTATTTTTGTTGCCGCATGCACAAAGCGACATACAAAATACAATTACTAACATATAAAGAACCATTATTTTTTTCATATAAAAAAGACCTCCTTGTATTTATTACAAGAAGATCTTAAATTGAAAAAGTCAAAAAACCGTCAAACCAAAAGAAATATTTTTACACATGCACCATTTGATGTGTTTGAAAGTTTCAGACCGCCTCCGTGCTTCCTGCAAAGTAGGCGGCTGATAGATAGTCCGATTCCCATATGACCATCCTGTCCGGAAATGAGTAAATTTTTCCCTTCCCTCTTCAGAATTTCATGAGAAAATCCATCTCCGTCATCTGAAACTTCAACATTTAGCCAGCCATCTGTCAGGGAAAAATCAATGCATATCTTCTGTTTTGCATAACGGAGTGCATTGTTTATGATATTTTCTAAAATCCGGTAAAGCACGGTTGAATCCACATTTATTTCTTTATCCGGCAGTTTTTTTTGCACATGCAATGTTATTTTGTTTTGTTCTGCCAAGAGAGACAAATCTTCCGTGATATTATCCGCAAGCTCCAATGCAGAAATTAACTTTCGATTCAGCGGTGTGTCCTCCGACTGGTTTAAAAGTCTGACGGATTCTGTATACTGCTCAAGTCTCTTTGCCGCCACATTAAGATTTTGTACTATATGGGCTGTTTTTTCCATACTGATGTTACCACTTTTAAGCCCTTCATCCAGATATTCCGTATACCCTTCTATAATGGCTATTGGATTACGCAAATCATGTGCCACAGATGCCTGCATCAGCCTACGTTCCTCCAGCATATTCCACATGGCTTTATTATTCTCCCAAAGTGCTGTTCTCATATTCTCAAAGGAACGACACAGGTCGCCCAATTCATCACTACAGTTATATGAGATTTCAAAGTCCAGGTTTTGGTTTGCAATTTGCTTTGTTGCATCAGCCATGAGCTTCAAGGGCTCTTTCAGCTTACGTCGGTAAAAAACCATGCTGCACAGAATGATTCCTGCAAATGCCAATACTGCCGGAGCAGCAACCATAGTTACCCCTGCAATCTTATAAGCAAGCTTCCGTTTCGGGGTAAGAGTATCAAAGCTTTTTTGAATTTTCTGAACAGAATATTTTAATCCTTCAATCTTCTCTATAATAGGACCATTATCGTCTTCCATCTGCAAACTCGGCAGGGATGACACATCCTCATCATACTTCAAAAGATATGTTCCACGGGTAACAACTCCATCAGAATTTGTTTCTTCAACCGTGAGGTATACCGCATTAGGGTCTGGCAACAGCCAGCGACGGAAGGAAGTACAACAGCTAATAATTAATGCAGATAATATTGCTACAATTACAATAGAAATGCAAACCGTCGTTATGAAGAAACGGCGCAGAGGCATGTTATTCCATTTATTCTTTAACGTTTCCATTTATAACCTACCCCCCAAACCGTTTCGATATATTCCTCTCCCGTTACTTCATGGAGCTTTGCTCGGATTTTCCGTACATGCTCTTTTATCACATCAGCACTGCCCTCTGCATCATATCCCCAAATTCGTTCATATATACGTTCCCTGTCAAATACCTGTCCTGCATTTGTTAAGAGAAACTCAATCAAATCAAATTCTCTTTTTGAAACCTCAATTTCATACTCCTTATAAAAAATACGCCGTTGTGAAAGATTTACAAGGAGCTCTCCCGATGTGAGAACAGAGGCTGCCACGTGAGAGCGTTCATCCCTGCGCAAATGTGCGGCAACCCTTGCCGAAAGCTCCTTTAAGCTAAATGGCTTAGTAATATAATCGTCTCCTCCATACTGCAAACCGTTTATCTTATCCTGCTCCGTAATTCTTGCCGTCACAAAAAGAATTGGGCAGGAAACATGATCCCTTATCGTTTTACAAAGCTCCAATCCATCCATTTCCGGCATATTGATATCCAATATAATCAGGTCAGGATTTTTCGGCAAAAGCTCCAAAGCACGGCTGGCACTGTTTGCAATATAGATTTCATATCCCTCATCCCCCAGATGGTCGGAAAGTAACTCCGTTATCATCACTTCATCGTCAACAATTAAAATCTTATGCTTCATTCACCCACCTCAACCTATGTATCAGTTCGCACATCCTGCCAGTCTTCCAAGCTGCTCAACAAGCCCTGCATTCCCTCCAACGGAAATTTCTCCTACCTTGTCACAAATTTTCTCCATGTACTCCAGCTCCTTCAGTCTATACAACGTCTTATTTTCATCCATAAGCTTTGCCGTATTCAGCAGAGACCTTGTAGAGGCAACCTCCTCACGTCTTGCAATGACATTCGCTTGTGCTGTTTTTTCCGCCACCAGAACAGAATTCATAATCTCCCTGATTTCGCCGGGCAAAATAATATCCTTAATACCTGCAGAATGAAACTCCACACAAAAGGCATTCTGCTGTGCTTGCATTTTCTCAAATACCTCTTTAGAAATGGTATCCTTAAGCTCCAATATTTCATCAAGCTTATAGTTACCGGTAAGCTCACGTATTACAAGCTGCACGCTGGTATACATCTGCTTTTCCAGATTGGTAATCGAGGAGGCAAGCTCTACCGGATTGTTAATACGGTATGTACAGGATACATTCATCCTTATTCCGATTTTATCCTTTGTCAGAATTTCCTGCCCAACAATATCAAGCTCCTTGAGCTTCATGTCTATAATATAACACTTAATTTTGTACCTGTCATTCCAAAATGCATACTCCCCCGGCTCCAGTTGTCTTTGAAATACATTATCATAGTAGAGAAGTCCAACCTCTCCATTTCCTACACTCACACTGGTGTAGTATTTCACAGGTACTACGGAAAGCATTGATTTTGTTACATCCCCACCTATTTCAGGACATTCCGTAGAAATCAGACGCACCTCATATTTTTCGAATACGTTCCAAAAAATATATTCCTTTTGTACTGCAAATGCCTGCAGTTTGTCATTCACATAAACAAAGCCCAGTTGCCCGTCCGGAATTTCATAACGCACTGTTGCCTCTTTAAAGGCAGAATCCTGCTCCAGAATCTGATATGGAAGCTCCTCAAAATCCAACTCGCCCGACATATCCTCTATGTAAACCTTATACCCAAGTGCATTGGAAAAATGGTACTTTCCTGCTCTGAGCATTTTAACAAACCTTCCGTTTTTTGTTACAAATCCTGCCTGATTATCATTTATTATTATTTTCATAACATTCACTATGCTATACGCATAATGCATATAACTTCCTTTCTTATAATTTTCTGACGCTATATCAACTTTACTACATATCATCTGTTTCCCATTCATTTCGGACAGTGCTCCGTCTTTGTCCTTATGCGAAAAGAGAATTTAGCTCTGCATTGTAAAAAAGGACATTACACTTTAGATAACATCTGTCATTTCCCGCAATCAGCTTTGATTTTGGAAAAAGCTGTCAGTTACCTTCCATGCATTGTTGTTTTCCACAACCACAAAACGGTATCCTCCTCTTTTAGGCAACCGTACAAATTGCAGTCTCCACGAACAGGCATATTGCCGTTCGTGGTGCTGACAGACACTGTCCGATATTTTGGGTATTGTTGGTTTTGTTACGGACTCGAACCGTTTGACTAAAAAGTCTTGCCATTTACACGTTACAGGTGTAATAGAACAACAAAATGCCTTTGTAATTTATTGTTCTTATATAAAAAGCATCATGGTATACCGTCATGGCACAGCCTGCGGCACCGCCGGGCAGGAGCTTAAGCCCCGACACCCGTACATAAATGCACTTTTTATCCTTTTACTACGCCAATCGTCTTAAGCTTTCTGATTGGTGCAACCAAATCCTTTTGATTATCCATTACCATATCAATGTCCTTGTAGGCAAAACGGCACTCCTCTGCCACATCGTTTTTCTTCTTTTTGCCAAGAACAACTCCCTGCTCCTTCAAATCAACTATAACCTGCTCTACGGAAAATGCCTCCTTTGCACCTGTTCGGGAATATTTTCTGCCTGCTCCGTGCGAGGATGTGTGAAAACTTTCGGGATTTCCCTTGCCCTCTACCACATAGCTGTATGAGCCCATTGCCCCCGGTATCACCGCAAGCTCACCCTCACGAACCCTTGTTGCACCCTTTCTATGCACCCATACATTTTCACCGTAATGATTTTCCAAAGCAGCATAATTGTGATGACAGTTAATACGGCTTTCAAATTCCACGGCAATACCTGTAAACTTTTCAATCTGCTCCTTTACGATACGGCATGCTGTTGCAAGCATATGGTCCCTGTTTTCAAATGCATAGTCAAGTGCCAGCTGCATCCAGTTAATATACTGTTTTCCTTCCCTTGACTGCACCGGCAAAAATGCCAGTCTATAGGAATCTGGCACATCACTGTACCACATCTGATTTAAATCCCTTGCCTTGTTATGGAAGTAATCACAAATCTCTTTTCCTAGATGACGGCTTCCCGAGTGAATCATTATGCAAAGGAAACCGTTTTCATCCTCCTGAAGCTCCACAAAATGATTTCCTCCACCCAGAGTTCCCATTTGGTAATATCCCTCGTCAATCAAATGTATGAGTTCCTCGTTTGCCTCATATTTGTCCATTTCCTTTTTGCATTGCTCAAGCACTACCGATTCCTGCATCGTTTTATGACGCTCAACTCCCACCGGAATATTCCTCATAAAACCACCAATGATAGATTGAATTAATGAACCATTTCCCGTCTGTACATCCTTAATATCCGATACCCTAATATTTGTCGCTGTAAACACCATACCACAACCGATATCAGAACCTACCGCATTTGGAATGATTACATCCTTAGCAGCAATGACACCACCAATCGGCATTCCCTTTCCTGCGTGGGTGTCCGGCATCAGACATACCCACTTATGTATGAACGGAAGGTTCGCCAGATGATACGCCTGTTCCAGACAATTTTCATCAATTTGGCTTTCCTCCTCTAACCATACCTTAATTGGTTTTCGTGTCTTCTCATTGAAAATTACAAACATCCTGCTCGCCCTCTTTCTTTTTATTATTTCTGGTAATCATATTTACTGATTCTCAAAAGGTCTTTTCTTTTGATGTTTGTATTGTATGCGGAAATGGAAAATTTATCATTTCAAAAAAGTTGCGAACTCTCAAAATGAAAACAGTTGAATCAATTGCAAATACCACTCTCTTGTAATATACTCAACATTAATATAAATGCTGGTAGCCATTTTATATCAGCGAAAGTATATTCACAAAGGAGAAAACCCATTGTCTGAATTTAAGGAGTTAATCAAATCGTTTCCAAAAATAAGAGAATATGTAAGGGACTTCTTTGTCTACGGATTTAAAACACGGGATGAATTCAAGGAAAAGAGTCCCCGCACCTACGACAACGAACGACGACGCATTGAAAGCTGGCTTTCAGGATTTGTAAAGCAGGACTACACGGAAAAAGGCAAGAATATTTCACTCGCCATTGACAGTAATCTGTTAGATACCAATCCATTGTATCGGGTATGGAAAACCAAAAGCTTTACTGATAATGATATTATGCTGCACTTTTTTCTATTTGACTACCTGACCCCTGATATCGGCAAATCCGTAGAGAATATTACTGATGGCATCTTAGATAATTACGGTGTCTGCTTTGACACACAAACAATCCGCCGAAAATGTGCGACCTATGAGAAAGAAGGCTTATTACAAAGGGAAAAATGTGGAAAAGAGGTTTGCTACAAAAAAGCACAGGCATTTCCTGCCGACTGCCTTACATCCGCTCTATCTTTTTACCAACTTGCAACACCGCTCGGAATTGTTGGTGACACCATATTAGACAATATGGGACATTCCAATTCCTTGTTCCGCATTAAGCACAGCTTTTTGGTCCACACCCTTGAGGATGAAATTTTACTTACGTTGCTGGAACATATGCACATGCATTATAGTGTACTTATACATATGAGAAGTGCAAAAAACAGTTGTTTACTGACACAAAAAGGTGTCCCTCTGCAAATTTTTACAAGCACACGAACCGGCAGGCGGTACCTTTGTATGTACATAGAGAAAAGCCATCGTTTTGGCTGTTTCCGCATGGACACAATCAAAAAGGTCGAACCATTAGCTGAGGTTGCAAACTACATGGAACGAAAGGAAGCGTTGATTAAAAACCATAAGCTTTTATGGGGTGTCTCGTTCCAAAACGGCGGACGGACCCATACAAACCATATTAAGCTTACACTTCATATCAACGATAAAACCGAACATTTTATTATCAATCGTTTAGAGCGTGAAGGAAAGGGCGGCACAATCACTAAAATCTCATCCAACACCTATGTTTATGAAAAAGAAGTCTTTGATGCAAATGAGATGCTTCCGTGGATTCGGACCTTTACCGGCAGAATTATAGACTTGGAATGTGACAACAAAAATCTTATACAGCGTTTCCGACATGATATGGAAGCAATGTACAAAATATACAACATCTCAGGAAAGGATGAGAAAAATGACACTGTTCTCTGATACATATAACTGCTATTATCAAATTATGAAAGCTTTACTACAAAATCAAGCTCCTATTACTATGGAAGAATTGCGTTCAAAAATAAATGGTGCTGCCTATGAAGAAAGTCTTTTTTATATAATTCCTAAAATTGCTTCCGGAGAATGGGACTTATTTAATAAAAATGGTAATCATTACATTTCCAAGCTTTCCGATAGTTTTTATGTTCCCCTGACCTCTCTTCAGATGTCATACATAAAAGCACTTCTTCTGGATTACAGGATTATGCTGTTTTTTGACGATGAACAGCTTAGCCGCTTACAGGCATTATTAAAAGACGTAGCACCTCTGTGGTATCCCGATGACTTTTACTATTATGACCGTTTTTCAGATCATGATAACTATGAAGATGCAACATACCAAAGCTGCTTTAAAACATTAATATCTTCCATAAATTCCCATAATTACGTGGATATCTCTTACGAATCCACAAACGGCAACCGTGTACACCACCATTATCTGCCCTGTCGTCTGGAATATTCCATTAAAAATGACAAATTCAGATTACTGGCAGTATCCATATCAGGTAATAAAAAACAACGAATCGAAACTTTAAATGTCGGACGGATGAAAAATGTCACTTTACTTGAAAAGAGTGCTGATGATATGCCTGATTTTAATATGCTTATCAGGCAGCTTTACTATAAGGAGCCTGTAACGCTTGTCATTCGCAACGAACGGAATGCTTTAGAGCGTGCAATGCTGCAATTTGCAAATTATAAAAAAAATACTACCAGAATAGATGACAATACCTACGAATGTCAGATTTATTATAATGAAAAAATGGAAACGGAGCTTCTTATAGAGGTTTTATCCTTCGGCCCCATGTTAGAGGTTACAGGTAGTAAACACTTTTTAGCTCTGATAAAAGAACGTCTGCAAAAGCAATTTATACTGGACTGAACATACTACCGTTGAAATACCTCTCACATAATGTTAAAATGTTAGATTATGATTACATCTATAGGGAATTCAAACGAATTTCTTATAAATCAGAAAAGAAGGGATGGCTTTCCATGAATACCGAAAGCTTCAAAAAAGGACTAAAAGACGGAATTCCTGTTGCACTTGGATATTTTGCCGTTTCATTTACCTTTGGCATTGCCTCAATATTAGGGGGACTTACCACATGGCAGGCAGTGCTTATTTCAATTACAAATGTCACATCCGCAGGACAGTTTGCCGGACTTTCCATCATTGCTGCCGGCGGCTCATATCTGGAAATGGCACTCACGCAGCTAATCATAAATCTGCGCTACAGCCTGATGTCATTTTCACTGGCCCAAAAGCTTGAACCACAGGTTTCGTGGTATCACAGGTGCTTGATGTCATATGGAGTTACGGATGAAATATTCGGCTTAAGTGCATCCAAGGAAGGCAAAATCAGCCCATTTTATAACTATGGTTGCATGTGTATTGCTATTCCGGGTTGGGTAACGGGAACCTTAATTGGTGCAATATCAGGAAATATACTGCCAGGCATTATAATGAGCGCCCTTAGTGTCGCAATTTATGGTATGTTTCTCGCTATTATTATTCCGCCTGCAAAAAAGAATCGTGCCATTCTGGCGGTAGTCGTCTTGGCTATGATAATAAGTGGTCTGTTTCGCATAATACCACTCCTTACGAAGATATCCTCAGGCTTCGTAATTATTATTGTGACACTACTCGTTTCATGTGCCGCAGCATTGCTTCATCCAATCGAAGATGAAAATCAGTCAAAGGAGAATACAGAAGTTGAAGTATAATATTTATTTATATATATTGGTCATGGCAGGGGTTACATATCTGATTCGTATGCTGCCATTACTTCTTTCCAAAAAGGAACTTACAAACCGTTTTGTAAAATCATTTTTATACTATGTGCCATATGCCTGCCTCGCTGCAATGACATTTCCTGCCATACTCTCCTCCACGGCAAGTGTGCTCTCTGCCACGATAGGCTTCATTGTCGCTCTTATTGCCGCCTACCGTGAAAAAAGTCTGCTTACCGTAGCTTTGTTTGCATGCCTTGCCGTGTTTATCACAGAACAGTGTATGACTCTATTTGTTTAAAACCCTTTTTTAGATTTTAAAACATTTGTGTATATTTTGAGGTTTCCCTAAAACAAGCAGGGTAGCACCCTCTTCAATAACAGTTTCATGATTAATGGCAGGATTCATATCTCCATTCGCCTTCATTCCCATAATATTTATTTTATATTTTTTCCGTATATCAAGGTCGCCTACCGTTTTTCCTATCCAGTGCTTGGGTATCGGTATCTCATAGATTCCATGTTCCTCGTCAAGCTGTATATAATCCAGGATATGATCTGAGGTATATCGGATTGCAACCCATGAAGCGAGCTGCCGCTCCGGATACACGATTTCATCTGCACCATTTCGCAAAAGAAACTTGGCATGTATGTCACGTGCTGCCCTTGACACAACAAACACCGCACCAAGCTCCTTTAAAAGAAGTGTAGTTTCCAGTGAACTTTGAAAATCATCGCCTATTGCCACAATGCAGACATCAAAATTTCCTACCCCAATAGAGCTCATAAATTCCTTATTTGTGCTGTCACCAATCTGGGCATTTGTCACATATGGAAGCACGGCATCTATCCTGCCTTCAACCTTGTCCACAGCCATAACCTGATGTTTTTTTCCATACAGCTTTTTTGCAATATGGCGTCCAAACCTCCCCATTCCAACTAACAATACACTTTTCATTTTAATCTTCCTTCCGCCTTTTCAATCATTTTATGTTTTACTGTAAATCATACTCATTATTGTCTGTCATATCTAATGCCTATTCACCCATCAACCTACAATGATAGATTCCTTCGGCAGTCTGTAACCACCGCTTCCCCTGTTTGCAACAGCAGCAAATATTATTGTCAGCCCTCCTACACGTCCGAAAAACATCAGCATGATTAATATTATTTTGGAAGCCGTACATAATGCCGGTGTTATCCCCAAAGTAAGTCCTACCGTTCCTATTGCCGAGGCTGTTTCAAAAAGACATACAGGCAATGCAACTTGCTCTAATTCACTTATAACAAACCCACCCGTTAAAAATAAAAAAAGATATAATATAAATATTGCCGCCGCATCCTTTACCGCATGCTCATCGATTCTCCTGCCAAAATATTGTGAATCATCCCTGCGTTTTATCACAGATACTGCGGAGGCTATGAGAACTGCTGCTGTCGTTATTTTCATTCCGCCGGCAGTGGAGCCCGGTGCACCTCCTATCAGCATAAGAATAATGGTAACTGCCTGCCCCAAATCACTCAGTAATTCTGTATTTACCGTGTTAAATCCTGCTGTTCTTGGCGCTACAGACTGAAAAACCGAAGCAAAAATCCGTTCCTCTCCTGATAAATATTCCCACTGTGCTTTATCAAATTCAATAAAATAAAAATAAAATGTAGAAAGCAAAATTAGACAGGATGTGAAGCATAGAATCACCTTACAGGGCATGCGGTACTTTTTTACATGAATTCCATGTACTTTTACATCATCCCATGTAATAAAACCGATACCACCAATTATTATAAGAAACATTATGACAATATTCATTAGTGGTTCACCTGTAAATGCCACAAGGGATGACCGTGGCTCTGTGATGCCCATTAAATCAAACCCTGCATTACAAAATGCTGATATAGAATGGAATATAGCATAGCCGATTCCCATTTTTAAACCAAACACCTTTATAAAAACAGGTGCCATCAGAATGGCACCTGTAAGCTCAACAAAAAAAGTAAGCTTAAGGATAAACCCTATAAGCTTAACAATTCCTCCCACCTTTGGTGCAGAGATGGCATACTGCAATGCACTTCTCTGCATCAAACCTATTTTTCGTCCCGTAAACATAACGATTGCAACTACTACTGTAACTACACCGATACCACCAATCTGAATTAAAACAGCTATAACTGCCTGTCCAAATACCGACCAGTACGTTGCGGTATCCTGCACAATCAATCCTGTAACACATACAGCGGATGTAGATGTAAACAGTGCGTCCATAAAATCCGCACTACTGCCCGATTTTGTTGCGGCAGGAAGCATAAGTAAAACTGTCCCTGCAAAAATCACAACAATAAATCCGAATATTATAATTTGAAAAGCCGACAGCTTAAAATTTCCTTTTTTCCAGTAAAACATTTCATCACCCTGAAATATTTTACACACGAAACAGGAATATTATTCCGCCAGTTCCCTTACCGTTTCGTTAACTTCCTCATCACCTGCTTTCGCTCCCTGTGAACGGTTGTTATAATAATCATATCTATAGCTGACCCTTGCCGATGAAATTCTCATATCCATAATTTTTACTTCTTTCCATGAAATAAAGCTGCATCATTTTTCTACGCTTTTCCCACCATGATTCTTCATCATCAAACTGTGTTTTTCTTTTTCCCATACTGCCAATACCACCCATTGGTGCGGACTGACCTAAATGCTCATCAATCGATGCGCCAAACCTCTCCGTATGAAAGTTTGGAGAATATCCCGGCATGGATGCCCAAGGATTATGTACTGCCCTGTCCTCTGCGGTATAACCCAACACCCATGCCTCATATTGGGGGTCATTTTTCATCTGTTCCCATCCTTTTTCTGATATGGTCCACACTTCCACATCATTTCTTTGAGATGAGTCGAAAGGAATGCTATTCATAAGCCCTGTAAAAAACTGTTTATATTCCTCCATCGTCATATCTTCCCTTGACACATTTTCTGCATTATTTTTTGCAAGAACACGTTGCCCTGACCTGACCTGATTTTCAACATGCCATGCATCCTTAGGATTTTCCCTCTTATATTTATCCACTACACTTTCCGTTTGTTCGGCCTTTCTTTTTATAATATCAGAAAAGCTGCCATTATTGGTTGATGTAACCTGGGATTTTTGTTTATTAACTGTTTCCGTTGCCGTATACCGGTACAGCTCCGTTGTATTCATACCTGTATTAAAATAATTCATAACCATTCCCTCCCAAATCAAAGAACAAAGGTTGAAATAAAAATAGCGACACTTTCATAGTATGTCCATCCATGGAAAATGTCGCTATCCTTAGCTTCACTTTGTTGTCTTGTCACATAACATTTATCGGAAGCCGTCTGATTTTATATTATATTATTTCATTGCCCTGTTACGGAACGTAAATACACCTTTTACTCGTATATCTCCTTGTAAAATTCAGCATAATCCCTTCTCTTGTCCTTTGTAAACTGTATCGCTGTTCTAGGATGCTGATTTAATTGTCCCGTCATGAGGTACTGTAAATCGTAACCCCACACAATTCCATCATCTTTAAGCTTCATCATATAATCCTCTATAAATTTAAATACAGGATATACCTTATATTTTGGATTCTTAAGAAAACCAAGCAGAAGCTCCATTGCACAATTTCCCGCACCTCTGCCCATTGCAAGATATGTTCCGTCTAACCAGTCAACTCCATCACCACATGCCTCAATCGTGTTTGCAAATGCAAGTTGCTGATTATTATGGGCATGAATACCAACCTTCTTATTGTACTTTGCTGCAAACTCAAGGTACAAATCTGCAATTCTTGCCATCTGCTCAGGATATATGGAGCCAAAGCTGTCTACAATGTAAATGACATCTACCGGTGTCTTTCCAATCATATCTAAGGCAACTCTCATGTCCTCCTCCTGGGCATGGGATATCGCCATAATATTACAGCTTGTCTCATAACCTTTTTTTGCAGCATCCTCAATCATATCAATAGCCTCAGGCATCTGATGAATATATGCGGCAACCCTGACAAGATCAACAGGTGAATTTACCTTCTGGTCAAAATCGTCTTTGTCATGCCTTCCTATATCTGCCATAATCGCAAGCTTAAGATTTGTATCATTATCTCCAACGATTTCTCTTATATGGTCATCATTACAGAATTTCCACTTGCCGAACTTTGACTCATCGAACACCTTTTTCGATGCCCTGTAACCCATCTCCATATAATCAACACCGGCATCTATATTTGTCTGATATAATTTTTTAACAAACTCGTCCGTAAAATAGAAGTCGTTTACAAGACCTCCATCACGAAGCGTTGCATCAACGACCTTAATACTTTCCCTGTAACCTAATAGCTTTGAAACCTCTTTCATAGTACGCATCCTTCCGTATGAATTCTTTACCACGTTAAAGTGGCAAAACAAACTATAACAAATAATACCCGATATGTCAATACTATGAGCCCTTTTCATTTTCTATTCGGCAAGCCGCATGCGTGAATTATGCATTTCCGCTATACTGTTATTAATGCTTTTAAACAGACTTCTTATTTGTGTACCCTTGTTCCCAAAGTCTTTAAACATTTCTGTCAATTGGTTCACCATATCCTGTGTATCCTTTATTTTCTGTTCATTTTTGTCAAGACCTTTTGCTATGCCGTCATATATACTTTCATCAAGAAATCTTGCCTTTGCCGCTTTTTTATGTAAATCATTTAACTGCCTTGTCAGATCCACAATAATCAGCTCATTTTTCAGCTTCAAATCCATCGGCTTTTTGATATTATTTTCAAATACAGTCTGAAAATCAGCGTTAAGTGACTTAAGTTTTTCTTCCTTTTCCTCACCTGTGTAATTTTTTTCTATATCCTCAAGCAGTGAATTATATTTATCATTCAGCCTTGAGAACACATCCGTTTTTGAAGCCTCATCAAATTTATTGCTTAAAAGCAGATCGGCATATTCCTTTGATACATCATCAAATTCCTTCGCATATCCTGTCATTTCAGGCTTTTCATTTCGAAATGCTGCAACCATCGCATTGTCAGCCTGTATAAGCATACCGTCCATTTTCCATTCCTCAGGTATATCGGATGCTTTTTCAAGACCAAGCTTCGATAACTTCATACTTACAGCAGCATCCCTAAGATTTTGGACTGTTTTATCGTCCAGCTTTGACCCATTTGCCCGATCTATGATTTTCTGTTCTTCAACACTAAGCTCCTCACCTGCATTATATTTCTTAAAAGCACCTATCTGCTTTTTCATGTTTTCTATACCTGCATCAGAAAGCTTAACAGATTGATACCCTAACCTCGAAATATTCATAGTTTTTCCTCCTTGAAATTATTGTATATGAAATCCTTTTCAAATAAAAATTCCCTGTGGTCGCATGATAACCACAACCACAGGGATATATTACATTAGTACAACCTTATTTATATTGAGTAGTTAAAGCTGTTACCATACGCCTGAGCCGCAGCCTTCTGAAGCAGCTCATCATCTTTTGCAAATATTTTGTTAAGGATGGTAGGGTCAACAGTGTTTCCAAGCTTAAAGCTGCTGTCCTCAGCCTTGATTGCTTTGACAACCAAATCAGATAATTCATCTCTGAATTTCTTTATTGAAGCCTTTGCATCATCCTTCTTATCACTATCTACAGATTCAAGGAATTTGTTCATTTTCTTTGTAAATGTAGATGAATCGGACTTGTTATTGCCACCATACATGTAGAAATCAAGCTGCACCTGCTCCAATATTGCCTTCTGCATATCAGCAGTAAGCTGGTATGTTGCCTTACCGCTTGTAGTACTGCTTGTAGAAGAGCTTCCAGATGCCTTCTTTGCATATGTTCCTTCACCTGTATAGTTATCCGTTGCTTCCTTTGCAGTTCTTGATATTGAGCTTGCTCTGCCTGAAATCTTGTCAGCATATGAGCCATATCCCTCAAATAACGTTTTAAGTTCTCCCATTGATGCTTCCTTAAGCTTATCTTCATTTATAGTAAGCTTATTGTCTGAACCGATTTCAATTCCCACCCTATCAAGCAGCTTTGATACAGATGCCGTATCACCTATCATGGTTGTTGCAGTCCTAAGCACTGATTTTGTCTCAGCATTTCCTGCATTTTCAATCATGTCATTATAAGCCTTGACATATTCCTTAATTGCATTGTTGATTGCAGCTCTGTCATAATCTTCCTTCTCAACTATCTCGCCTGTAGTCTCATCCTTTGACTTTATAGTCTTCTTCTGCCACAGACTTCTATCAGAAAGCTTATCTGCTGCTGCCTTAAGTGCATCACCGCTTGACTTCATGGAAGAAAGGGAGAGCTTTGAATCAATAACCTTCTCGCTTTTTTCCTCAGCAGCCTGCTTTGCATAATTTGACTTGGCAAGCTTATAATATGTGCCATTTTGGATTGCAGCATAATCTCCTAAGTTAATACCAAAATTTATTGTTGATGCATTAGTATTGTTGCTTCCTAAAAAGCTGTTAAAATCTATTCCAGCCATTTTTATTCCTCCTTTTAATACTCTGATTTACAATATAAATCGAAAGCTAATATCAGGCTTCACAAAGAATACCTTTACTCAACCTTCTGATTTTTAGATGCATAATAATCGTCAAAAAGCTTGTTAGCTGCATCTATTGTTGCATGGCTGATATCAGGAAGTTTTCGTCCCCATGATTTCGTTGCCTGGCTGAAGCCCTTGTGCATAGCCTTCTGCATCTCCTTCATCTTCTCCACATCATCACCTGCAAGAGCACTTGCAAAATCAAACAGTCTCTGAGAGGTCTGCTTTACGCCCCAATATCCATCCTCAGAAATATCCTTCTGTGCCTGTGCCTTCGTTGCAGCATCCACTGTATAGTTTCCGCTTGCAATGAACCTCCACATTGCATCGCCACCCTCAGCAATGCCATAGGATTTCGCCTGCTTTCCTAACATGCTCTGAACAAGATTTGTGAGACTTTTCTGTCTTGCCTCCTGATCAGCTTTAAGCTGGCTTACTAAATTAGCTCTGTCTTCAGCGCTCATTTTATTTACAGAGTAAGTGGCTTTCTTTGCATTTTCGTTTGATTTGTCATATGTAGCAGCTACATCGTTGCTTTTATTTTCCGGATTGGATAAATCCTCTAAGACACTGCTGCTTCCACTTCCCTGTGAATTTGCGCTATACGGCTCGGCTGTTGCATAATTGTATGCTGCCTGTGTTACCTGGCTGTCGCCTACTTGAATTGCCATATTTCTCATCCTCCTTGATTAAAATTTTTTATAATTGTCATAGCTGACCCCAGCATGACAATTATACACATATATATTAACACATTTATGTGCTAATACCAATAGTAAATAAGTAAATTTTTACATTTTTTTATCCTGTTACGTCAAATGGTATATAATTCTTATTTATTATATCGGCATTTCCTGCCAAACCTTCATTTTTCTTTACAGTCATCATCTCTTTCTGTTGATTTTCTCTTAGCAGTTTTTCTTCCTTCTTTTTTTCCTCCAGACGTTCCTTTTCCTTCTTTTTCTTAAGCCTTTCCTCCTGCTCCTTTTTTATTTCTTTAGAGCCCTTTACGTCCTTTCCGGAAGAAAGCGTAGTCTGCGCCATCATGGTGACATTTCCTTTATTGTCAATAGACCATGTTTCAGAATAATCTATAAGCTTTGCCCCATGCGCACGTGCATTATTTAAAGCATTTTGATACCCCTTCTCATAGCTCTCCTTAAAATATGCCAAATTCTCCTCAAGCTCCTTTGCCTTTTCAGGATCCTTTGCACACTGCTTTAAGTATGAGCCGGATATTGAAACCTTTCCATCTTTCACACAGTCATATTTATTTTGCAGATAGCTGTAATAATCCTTAAATGTTTCCTTATCCGTTTTTGCCTCTGACTGTGATTTAGTGTCCTCCGCCTTTTCGGCAGGTGCATGCTTTTTACTATATGCGGCAGCATAGTTTGCATTATAGCTGTTGTAATTATTTGTAATGTTCATTCCCATAATTTTCTCCCATTTCCATTTTTAATCAAATTTGTCTATATCCTTATATCAACTGTCTGTCCTTCTGATTTTTCTGCTGCCTTTTCGGCTATTTTCTTTTCTTCTGCCTTTTCAACTTCTTGTTTTTCTGCCAATTTCTTTTTTGCTAATTTCTTTTCTGCCAATTTCGCAGCGTTTTTCTTTTCAGTTGCTTTCTTTTCCCTGATTTTTTTAAGACTTTCTTTCAGTTCATCTTTTTCAACTTTTTTATATGTTTTTGTCTTTTCGCCTCCATCGACCTGACTAATGCTCCACATACGAAGACCGCCATCTTCAGTTATTATGTAGCCTCTTGCAATGGTTGTTGAATTGCCATGCTTTGTGGGCTCATTTTTGAGAAAATTGGCACAATCATATATCAATGCCTCATACTCCAGTCTCGCTTCAGGGTCATTTTCCATTTTCTTTAAAATGTTAGGTGCAATGCTGATGTTGTTTGTCCCTTTTCCGCCAAAAGGCTGTGTTCCAACGGCAAAGTTTGTTTCAGGATACTGCTTAGCTAAATCCTGAAGTACACTGTTTTTTTCACTTCCCTGTGAATTTTCGCTATTCACCTTAGCTTTTGCATAATCATATGCCTGCTGCGATACATAGCTGTTGCCTATTCTGACTGCCATAAATTCATCCTCCTTGATTTTAAATTTGAAATCCTTTTCATATGTACTAAATATAGTGCCATAACTTTATTATACGATATTTATTTACACATGTAAACAAATATTATAAAAAACATTCATCATCTATATGTGAATTGAGGTTTTCACAGTAAATATATAT
>CAMWGV010000036.1 GCA_947173945.1 uncultured Lachnospiraceae bacterium | reverse complement strand
GCGTGCCCTCAGGGCTCCGTCTGCTCTGCAGACACCTCAGGGCAAATACAGACCCGCAAAGTAAGGAGGGACCCAGCGAAGCTGGGAGGAAATAGCAGGCTCCGCAAGGAGCGTGCCCTCAGGGCTCCGTCTGCTCTGCAGACACCTCAGGGCAAATACAGACCCACGAAACAAGGAGGGACCCATATGTTTAACTCTAAATCAAAACGTGCCTGCCGTGAGGTGGAGGCACTATTTCATGATATACAGATTAATTTAGAAAATAATTATAAGGATTTGGCAATCGGGGCAAGAAAAAATGCAGAGCTGAAGCTGGAGGAGTTAAGTAAGTCCGGAGAACTTAGTGACAAGGATTACAAAAAACTCAAGTCAAAGCTTGATGATTTCACAAAGCGCATGGAGGGCTATCATCATTAAAATGTGGAAGGAAAATAAGGTTTCGGTTGCTTTAAAAATGTTGGCATTATCCATAGCACTCATATTTGTGTATAAGCTTGTGGATGAGGGGAAAGACGGAAAGAAAACAGATGTTGCAGGTGATACATCAAAATACAGCTATACAGATATATCTGAAAATGGACGGGAATGTGTTATCAGTGATTACAGAATGGGAACATCTGTAAGTGTTACTTTGTATGGGGAACATGCTGAAGAAAATGCCCTTTTGGCATTTGGATGTATAGATGAGCTGGATGGAAGTGTGCTTACGTCACAGATTGAGGAACTCGTTTCAAATTATAAAGCAGGTGAGCCGTATAAGGTGGAGCGGAAGCTCTTTGGTGCTTTGTATCAGGCACTTTTAATATGTGCAGACAGCGGTGGTGCATTGGATGTAACCATTGAGCCGTTAAATGAGCTGTGGGCTATTGATGGAAAGTACGGTGAATTTAAAATTCCTGATAATAAGGAAATAGAACATGCATTGTCAAATGTCGGTTACGAAAGTATGAAAGCATATACTGAAAATGACGATTGCTATGTTGTTTTTGACAAAGCAGGCATGAAGCTTGCCATCGGTGCCATTGGAAAGGGATATGCACTTGATATTGTGAGAGATGCACTGATTGAAAACGGTGTAGAGGGAGCGTGTATAGTAGCAGGAGGAAGCATACTCGTATATGGAAATAAGCCTGACAATGAGGCGTTTACCGTTGGTATCAGAAACCCAAGAGGTAGCATGGATGATATGATAGGTGTTCTCACTTTTAAGGGGGATGCGGATATGTGTATATCTACATCCGGGGATTACGAAAAATATGTTACTGTTGACGGAAAAAGATATCATCATATACTTGACAGAAGAACAGGATATCCCAGTGAGGGTGCTCTTATGTCTGTAACCGTAGTATGTAAATCCGGGCTCGTAAGCGATGGACTTTCCACTGCATGCTTTATTCTTGGATATGAGGCATCTCTTGACCTGTTGAAGAAATATGATGCTGAGGCGGTGTTCATAGATAAAGATGGTAACATTACAGTGACAGATGGATTAAAGGATATATTTTCCGAATATTAAAGGAATGGAGATTGAAATGAAGAGATTACTTATTGCTGTAGATATGCAGAAGGATTTTATTGACGGAGCTTTGGGAACGAAGGAAGCGTGTGCAATCGTGGAGCCTGTTGTACAGTATATGAAACGTGCAATAGAGGATGGTGTCAATGTTGTATTTACAAGGGATACGCATCATGACAACTATATGGATACGCAGGAGGGGAAAAAACTGCCGGTTCCTCATTGTATCGAGGGAACGGAAGGCTGGAATATATGTGATGAGTTAATTCCATTTACTGTGGGTAGAATAATATTCGATAAGCCAAGCTTTGGAAGTACAGATTTAATGGATTATGTTGTAAGGGAGGCATTTGATGAGATAACGCTTCTTGGTCTTTGCACGGATATATGTGTTATATCAAATGCCATGCTTGTCAAGGCGGCATTGCCGGAGGCAGCTGTACGTGTCGTTGAGGGCTGCTCGGCAGGTGTGACTCCTGAAAGTCACGAAAATGCACTTAAAGCTATGACCATGTGTCAGATAGAAATAATATAGGGTGGTGTCGGAATGAAATGGCTGGAGCATTTAAAAACAATTAACGCACATAAGGTGCAGGTTATGAAAAACTGTTTTGCGGTTGGACTTTATAAGCAGGGAATTTTACATGATCTATCAAAGTATTCATGGACAGAATTTTCAATGGGGGCAAAATATTATCAGGGTAATAGAAGCCCGAATGATGCGGAGCGTGAGGATAAGGGATATACAACGGCATGGCTTCATCATAAGGGCAGAAACCGTCATCATCTGGAATACTGGATTGACTACAGTGTTGACAAGTCTAAGGGAATTGTCGGTATGCCCATGCCAAAGGAGTACATTATAGAAATGTTTTGTGACAGGGTTGCGGCATGTAAAACATACAACAAGGAAAATTATAATGACAATCAGCCGTATGAATATTATATGAGAGGCAGGTCGGGCAAGCTTCTTCATCCAGAAACGAAAAAAACATTGGAAAAATATTTAATTATGCTTAAAGAAAAGGGAGAGGATTATACCTTCCGGTATATAAAAAATAAGGAGGTTATTCCACTTCGGGTTGAGAAGCTTTCAAAATGGATTCCATTTTTAAAGTACATTTTCTAAAGAAGATTGGATTGGGAAGGTTAAGGTATCATTATGAATTTTACACATTTGCATGTTCATACGGAATATAGCCTGTTAGATGGCTCTGCAAAAATAAAGGAGCTGGTTGCAAGGGCAAAGGAGCTTGGAATGAAGGCTCTTGCAATTACTGACCACGGAGTTATGTACGGTGCAATTGATTTTTACAAGGCGTGTAAGGCCGAGGGGATAAAACCAATAATCGGATGTGAGGTGTATGTGGCACCCGGGTCCAGATTTGATAGGGAGATTGTGAAGGGTGATGATAGATATTATCACCTTGTTTTGCTTGCAAAAAGTAATGAGGGATATCGGAATCTTTCCAAAATAGTATCTACGGGTTTTATAGAAGGATATTATTACAAGCCGCGTGTAGACATGGAGGTACTGGAAAAATACAGTGAGGGTATTATTGCATTAAGTGCCTGTCTTGCAGGAGAAGTGGCAACAAACTTAAGAAAGAATAATTATGAAGGGGCAAAGGATGCCGCTTTAAGACATTTAAAAATATTCGGTAAGGATCATTACTATCTTGAACTTCAGGATCACGGACTTGAGGAGCAGAGGCAGGTAAATACAGGGATTATGCGTTTGTCTAAAGAAACAGGTATCCCTATGGTAGCTACAAATGATTCCCATTATATAAATGCAGATGATGCAGAGGCACATGACGTACTGCTTTGTATTCAGACAGGAAAAGTCATAAGTGATACGGACAGGATGAGATATGAGGGTGGGCAGTTTTACCTTAAATCGCCTGAGGAAATGGCATCCCTTTTTACATATGCAAGTGAGGCAATTGAAAATACATGTAAAATAGCCGACATGTGTGATGTTGAAATTGTATTTGGAGAACAAAAAGTTCCAAGATTTGATGTACCTGAGGGGTATGATGCATTTTCCTATTTGAAAATGCTTTGTGAAAAGGGACTTGAAAAAAGATATCAGCCTGTTACGGATGCCCTTAAGGAAAGGCTTGATTATGAGCTTAATACAATAAACGATATGGGATTTGTTGACTATTTCCTTATTGTATCTGACTTTATCCGGTATGCAAAGGATAATGGAATTGCGGTTGGGCCGGGCAGAGGCTCTGCGGCAGGAAGTGTAGTTTCTTATTGTCTGGATATAACGAATATCGACCCTGTTGAATTCAGTCTCATTTTTGAACGATTCTTAAATCCGGAGCGTGTTACCATGCCGGATATAGATATCGATTTCTGTCCGAACAGACGACAGGAGGTTATTGATTACGTAGTAAGAAAATATGGGAAAGAACGAGTTGTCCAGATTGTGACCTTCGGTACAATGGCTGCAAAAATGTGTGTCAGGGATGTAGGACGGGCACTGGATTTGCCATACAGCATGTGTGACAAGGTAGCAAAGGCGATACCGGGTGACCTTGGCATGACAATACCGAAGGCCTTAAATACAAACAAGGAATTCCGAGCATTGTATGACAGCGACGAAGGTGTAAAAAGGCTGATAGATATGGCAATCAAGCTGGAGGGGCTTCCAAGACACTGTTCCATGCATGCTGCAGGGGTTGTTATAGGCAGGGACCCTATCATTGAATATGTACCGCTGTCAAGGGGCGGTGAGGATGCAATAACGACACAGTACAATATGACAACAATAGAGGAGCTTGGACTTCTCAAAATGGATTTCTTGGGATTGCGAAATCTTACGGTTATTCAGGATACAGTCAAAATTATAAGAGAAAATTATGGCATAGATATTGATATTGACCATCTGGATTTTCAGGACAAGGGTGTATTTGAAATGATTTCCGCAGGAAAAACAGAAGGTGTATTCCAGCTTGAGAGTGCGGGAATGAAAAACTTTATGAAGGAACTGAAGCCTGCCAGCATTGAGGATATTATTGCAGGTATATCACTGTACCGTCCGGGTCCTATGGATTTTATTCCACTTTATATTAAGGGAAAGGAAAATCCGGAGCAGGTAACATATGACCACCCTGCGCTTGAAAAAATACTTGCCCCTACATATGGATGTATCGTATATCAGGAGCAGGTTATGCAGATTGTTATGGAGCTTGCAGGATATACATTAGGAAGAAGTGACCTTGTGCGCAGAGCCATGTCCAAGAAAAAGGCAGACGTAATGGCAAAGGAACGAAAAAATTTTGTATACGGTAATCCTGAGGAAGGAGTACCGGGCTGTGTAAACAGAGGCGTAAGTGAGGAAATTGCAAATAAGATATTTGATGAGATGACTGACTTTGCAAAATATGCATTTAACAAGTCACATGCTGCTGCATATGCTGTTGTAGCATTTCAGACAGCATACCTTAAATATCATTATCCTGTTGAGTTCATGGCGGCCCTTATGTCATCCGTAAAGGAAAATTCAGGTAAGGTAACCGCATACATACAATCATTAAGAACAATGGGGATAAAACTGCTGCCACCGGATATCAATCTTGGTAAGGGTGATTTTTCCGTTTCGGGAAACAGCATAAGGTACGGTCTTTCTGCCATAAAGAGTGTCGGGGACGGGGTTACCGAGGTAATAAGACATGAGGTGGAAGCAAACGGACCATTTAAGGACCTGGAAGATTTTGTAAAGAGGCTTTCAAACAAGGAAGCAAATAAACGGACCATCGAGAGCTTTATTTTCTCAGGGGCTTTTGACAGCTTTGGAAAAAACAGAAGGCAGATGGTGACGGTTTATGACAAGATTATTGAAAAAGAGACCTTAGATAAGAAAAGTGCAATGAGTGGGCAGATGTCCCTTCTGGACTTTCTTGGTGAGGAGGAAAAAGATGATTTTTCCATCAAGTACCCGGATATTGAGGAGTTTTCCAAGGAGGAGCTCCTTGCAAAGGAAAAGGAGGTGCTTGGTGTATATTTGTCAGGTCATCCACTGGATGATTACATGGATATTATAGATAAGGCTGTAACTGTCAAATCCATTGATTTTTCTTATGATGAGGAGGAAGGCTTTGCTGTACATGACAAGGTTCCATGTGTCATAGGAGGAATAATAGCAGGTATAACAATAAAGACAACACGTAGAGGGGATAACATGGCATTTGTTACCCTTGAGGATTTATACGGAACAGTTGAGGTTGTAATTTTCACAAGGGATTATGAAAAATACAGAAATTATATTGTTAAGGATAATAAAGTTATTGTAAAAGGAAATGCTTCTGTATCAGAGGAGGAGGCAAAGCTATTGCTTTCCGATATAAAAACCTTTGATGAGTATAAGGAAGAAATACAGGATATAGACAGCGAGGTATGGCTTTGCTTCGAGGATGAGACAGCTTATAAGGATGCGGAGGAGGAGCTTTACGGAATTGTTGATGAAAACAGAGGTTTAGCAGAGGTTTTTATTATGCTGAGAAGTGACAGAAAGATGAAAAAACTGGGTGCAAGAAGAATTAAAGCAAATGATAGTGTGTTAGGACGAATGAAGCTGTTATGTGGGGACGAAAATGTCCTGGTAAGAAAAAAGAAGCAACAATAAGGAGTATAGTATGGTTATTTGTTCAAGCTCCAATGAAAGAGTCAAGGAGCTAAGAAAGCTTGTAAAATCCTCTAAGGAAAGAAAAGAGAAACAGATGTATATAGTGGAAGGAATAAAAATGTTTGGTGAAATACCGGAGCCGGACATATGTGATATATACGTCTGCGAGTCGGCAATTGACAAGTATGGTGAAAAACTCCCCTCACGATATCATGTACTTTCCGACAGTGTATTTAAAAGTGTTTCAGATACAGAAGCGCCTCAGGGTATTATGGCATTGGTCAAAATGAAAAGCTATACGTTAGACAGTATATGCACTGGTGAAAATCCATTTATACTAATAATTGAAAGGCTTCAGGATCCAGGTAATATGGGAACAATCATAAGGTCTGCTGAGGCAGCAGGTGTGTCAGGAATTATGCTTTCACAAGGATGTGCTGACATATATAGTCCGAAGGTCGTAAGGTCTACAATGGGTTCCTTGTTCCGGATGCCGGTGTTCCTATCGGAAAATTTGCCAGATGACATAGATAGTCTGAAGAAAAAGGACATAACTGTATATGGTGCACATCTGAATGGTGACAGTATGTACAGCATGGATTTTACAAGACCCGTTGCATTTCTGATTGGAAATGAGGGGAAGGGGCTTAGTGAAGATACAGGGAATGCGGCAGATTTTCTTTTAAAAATACCAATGCGCGGAAGTGTTGAATCCCTTAATGCTGCTGTGTCGGCATCCATTATTGCTTACGAGGTTTTGCGGCAGCGTCTCTAAAAAATATATTTATGGTCTATTTTCCTCAAATTGTGAATATATTTAATAATATGTACGGGTAATCACTGTACGAATATCATTTACATTACGGTTTAAAGTAAGAGAAGGGGAGGAAAATTATGACAGAGAAAATTCTAAACAACAATCAGGTAGTGGTAGCAGGAGAAATAGTGTCGGACTTTAGATTCAGCCATGAAATATTCGGGGAGGGATTTTACATGGTTGACCTTATTGTCAGTAGATTGAGTGATGCACACGATGTCATTCCGCTTATGGTGTCAGACAGATTGTTTGACGTAGAAGGTTCGCACATTGGCGAAAAGGTTCTTGCAAAGGGACAATTTCGCTCCTACAACAAGCATGAGGAAAATAAGAACAGACTTATATTATCCGTGTTTGTAAGAGAAATTGAACTACTTGGACAGGATGATGACAGAGATAATAAACCAAATCAGATTTATCTGGATGGATACATATGCAAGGAGCCGATATACAGAATGACACCTCTTGGCAGGGAAATCGCAGATATATTACTGGCGGTAAACAGGGCATATGGGAAGTCAGATTATATACCATGTATATGCTGGGGAAGAAATGCAAGATTTGCAGGAAAACTGGCTGTAGGTGAGCATGTAGCAATATGGGGCAGAATTCAAAGCAGAGAATATCAAAAGAAAGTGGGTCAGGACGAAATAGTAAATAAGGTAGCATATGAGGTTTCGGTCAGTAAAATGGAATGCCTTGAGGGATAGACGCATATGCAAAATATGTCATCAGATTTTGTAAGTATTTGTCGTTGACACATATGTTATATATATGCTAATATGTGTTGGTGAGTATTAATGATTACATAGTAGAGGTGCAACATTCAAAAGTACCCTGTGGGATGTCTTAGAGCAGTTGAGCATAGGGAAAAGGGGATGTTGCCGAAGGAAAGTATTTTCTAAGACTTATTTTCCTGGTTGTGCAGTTAAAAGCTGTACGACTGTCATCGCAGGATGGAGCGCTACTTGTAGAATAAATGGAACTTTATTTTACGGTTGGCACTTTATCAGTGTTGACCGTATTTTTTTTAGGAGGATGGTAAAATGGCAATTTTTACAGGTGCAGGAGTAGCAATAACAACACCATTTAATGAAGATGGTTCGGTGGATTATGACTCATTCAGGGAGCATATCGAGTATCAGATTAAAAATGGTACGGACAGTATTATTGTCTGCGGTACTACAGGGGAGGCCTCAACGCTTACGCATGAGGAACATCTTGAGTGTATTAAGTTTTGTGTATCTGTTGTAAATAAAAGAGTTCCGGTAGTTGCAGGTACAGGATCGAATTGTACGGAGACAGCAATATATCTTTCACAGGAAGCAGAAAAGTCAGGTGCAGATGCACTTCTTGTAGTTACACCATATTATAATAAGGCAACCCAGAAAGGTCTTATCGCTCATTTTACGGCAATTGCAAACAGTGTTTCACTTCCGATAATTCTATATAACGTTCCGGGAAGAACCGGTGTTAACATACTTCCTGAAACAGCGGTAACACTTGCAAAGACAGTAGAAAATATAGTGGCAATTAAAGAAGCATCCGGAAACATCTCACAGGTTGCAAAGCTTGCTGCTTTAGCGGAAGGATGTATAGATATATATTCTGGAAATGATGATCAGGTTATTCCGATTCTTTCACTTGGAGGAAAGGGAGTAATATCAGTTTTGTCAAACGTGGCACCAAAGGAAACTCATGACATGGTTGCAAAGTATCTTGAGGGAGATGTTAAGGGAGCACTTGATATACAGCTTGCAGCGATTCCACTTTGTGATGCATTGTTCTGCGAGGTAAATCCTATTCCTGTTAAAAAGGCAGTTTCCCTGATAGGCTATGGCAATGGAAAGCTGAGAATGCCTCTTACAGACATTGAGGAAGCAAATGAAGCAAAGCTTAAAAAGGCGATGAAGGATTTCGGAATATGCTAATGTTCAAAGTTGGGAGGAAAATACAATGACAAGGATAATCATGCATGGCTGCAACGGAAAGATGGGGCAGGTTATAACAGATATTTGTAAATCAGATTCAGAAGTGGATATTGTTGCAGGTATCGATGTGGTTGACAACAGAGATAACGGATATCCTGTTTTCACTGATATAAATGCCTGTGATGTTAAGGCAGATGTTATAATAGATTTTGCCGCTGCACCTGCTGTTGATAAACTGATTGATTATGCGGAAGAAAAAAAGCTACCTGTTGTTCTTTGTACAACAGGTCTTAGTCCGGAACAGTTAAACAAGGTTTCCATAGCATCTGAAAATGTGGCTATACTTAAGTCTGCAAATATGAGTCTTGGAATAAACACGTTGATGAAACTGCTTAAGGATGCAGCAAATGTGTTTGCTCCTGCCGGATACGATATAGAGATAGTAGAAAAGCATCACAATCAAAAGGTAGATGCACCGTCAGGAACAGCCCTTGCTTTGGCTGATTCAATCAATGATGCCAGAAACAATGAATTTGAGTATGTATATGACCGTTCACAGGTAAGGCAGAAAAGGGGCGCAAAGGAGCTCGGTATATCTGCTGTAAGAGGTGGAACTATAGTAGGAGAGCATCAGGTTATATTTGCGGGAATTGATGAGGTTATAGAGTTTAAACACACAGCATATTCAAAATCTGTATTTGCCAAGGGTGCAGTTGAGGCTGCAAAGTTTCTTTCGGGAAAACCGGCAGGTATGTATGATATGGCAGACGTTATAGGCTAAATCCCTATATGTAAGGAGAACGGTTATGTATCAGGACAACATTGTGCTATGCAGCGCTTCCAAATATACACAGAAGTATTATCTGAATGAGGATTTCAGCAGTCTTCCGGACGAGGTGAAAAAGGAACTTCAAATAATGTGTGTGCTTTTTACGGAAGATGTGGGAGGAGTAATTATACTTGAGTATGACGAGGAAGGGTCCCTGCAAATAAAGACGGAAGCATATGAGGAGGACATATTGTACGATGAGATAGGTAGTGTCCTTAAAGTAAAGCAGCTTCAGGAGACGAAAAAAGAACTGTTCTATCAGCTTGAACAATATTTTCAGGCATTTTTTTAACGAGGTAAGTTAGTATGCTATTTGCAATTGACGTGGGAAATACAAATATAACGGTAGGGTTATTTGATAAGGAAAGACTCATAAATACATTCCGGATGACAACAGGTATTGCGAGAACATCAGATGAGTATGGAATGTTTCTTGGGGAATGGCTCAGCCTTAGAAATATGAGGCTTAGTGATATTGATGCAGTTATTATTGCATCGGTAGTTCCGAAGGTTATGCACTCACTTACAAGTGGAATTATAAAATATTTTCATATTCACCCGATTATAGTTGCACCGGGAATAAAAACAGGAATAAACATAAATATTCCAAATCCTAAGGCCCTTGGTGCAGACAGACTTGTTGATGCAGTGGCAGCATATGAGCTTTACGGTGGACCTGTAATAGTCGTGGATTTTGGAACAGCCACAACTCACGACCTTGTGCTTGCTGATGGAAGCTTTCATTCAGGTGTTACGTCGCCGGGAATCAGACTTGCGGCAAGTGCATTGTGGACAGGTGCGGCAAAGCTTCCTGAAATAGAGATAAAAAAGCCGGATTCCATACTTGCAAAGGATACGGTATCCAGCATGCAGGCAGGTGTATTTTACGGATATATCGGTCAGACAGAATATATTATCAGGAAGATAAAGGAAGCGTCAAAGCTTGACGGAATAAAGGTTGTTGCAACAGGCGGTCTTGGAAAGCTCATATCCGAAAATACGGACCATATAGATATATATGATCCGAATCTGACACTTCAGGGATTGCGGTTAATATATGAGAAGCAATAATTCATAGTAATGGAGAAAAAATGATAGATTTCAAGAACAAAATTATACTGGCACCAATGGCAGGAATATGCGACCTGCCATTTCGTTTGCTTTGCAAAGAGCAGGGATGCGACATTTTATATACGGAAATGGTAAGTGCCAAGGGCATGTACTATAATAATAAGAATACGGCTCCACTCATAATGACAGATGACAGGGAAAAACCGATAGGTGTTCAGATTTTTGGCAGTGAGGGTGAACTTATGGCAGAGCAGGCCATGAGACTGGAGGATAAGGGCTTTGATTTTATCGATATTAATATGGGATGCCCTGTTCCCAAAATAGTAAACAATAATGAGGGCTCTGCACTCATGAAAAATCCTGAGTTGATTGGAGATATCGTTTACAAGATTTCAAGCAAATGTAAGCTTCCGGTAACAATCAAAATCCGTGCAGGATTTACAAGGGAGAATGTAAATGCACCGGAGGTTGCTGTAATTGCTGAAAAAGCAGGGGCAGCAGCAATAGCTGTTCACGGAAGAACAAGGGAGGAATATTACCAGGGAAAGGCTGATTGGGATGTTATCCGCAGGGTGAAGGAGGCCGTTTCAATTCCCGTTATAGGAAATGGGGATATATGCAGTGGTGCTGATGTAATGAAAATAAAAGAACAGACGGGCTGTGACAGTGTGATGATAGGAAGGGCTGCAAAGGGTAATCCGTGGATATTTAATGAAATAAAGCAATATCTTAAGGATGGAACAGTTGCTAAGCGACCGGAGTTGGGAGCGATATGTGAAATGATGCTCCGGCATGCACGTCTTATGGTAGAATATAAGGGAGAATTTACGGGAATACATGAGATGAGAAAGCATGTTGCATGGTACACCCAGGGACTTAAGGATTCTGCAAGACTTCGAGCAAGTATAAATCAGGTTTCAAGCTATGAAGAGCTAAAGGAGCTTATATGCAGCTATTTTAATGAAAGGTGATGGACTTAAATGTGTTAAGGTTGGCCTTTTATATCATAAAGCTTAGCTGAAACAGAAAGTTTTTCGTAATGTGATATATAGTCTTCTTTCTTATAAGAAAGAATGTAATTTTTTATGTAGGCTTTTGACATACCATTTTTGTGAAGTATATCCACAGCCTTGTTATAGGCTATGGCAGCAGATATCTCATCATCATATCTTCCCACAAGATAGTTTCCGTTAATGTGTATAAATGTTTCGTAAATGTTTTTTTCCTTTTGCTTCTTTTGGCGGACGCCTGTATAGTTGTTTATGATTTTTATGTTTGAGTATCTGTAATCATTTTTATCATTATTTACCATGATATAGTCTCTGCCATAAACTGCAAAGGGGCGTATTCCGTATCGTGACAGTATTTTATACTGGCTTCCATAATCGCTTACAAACAAATAACCGCCTTTTTGCTGTATTTTATGGGAAGAATAAAAAAATAAGTCATCTCTGTCAAATTTGAGTATGTGTGTATCCGAAAGATAGTATTCGAAATACTGCTTTCTAAGGAAAATAGGTGTTGGAACGTAAATCCTGTTAATTACATAATTGGAAAGGACAATATATTTCTCATGGGGTATTGCGAGTTCATTTTGATAATCCTCAGGAGTAAGCATATAGTCAATAATGTTCCTTCCGTCAAGATATACCTTACCGGCTGTTTCTTCATTATTGTAGCTTCCCAAGCTGATATGCTTGCCATACAAGGTTATTGAAACTCTGTATGATATGGAATTATCTTTTTTTCTAGTGGTATAAACACCTTTCATAATATATGTAAAGCCTCCGTAATAATCAGAACAAAGCATCTTAGAATAAGTATAATAATTATTACAAAATAAGTCTATAGTAAAATATTCCATTTAAAATGTGAATATGCACAAAATGCACAAACCCATGTAGATATATTTAACAAAAATTGCATAAAAAATACTAAAATACTTGACCATATAGTTTATGTAAACTATAATCAGCTTGTGTGAACATGTAATGAATTTGTAACAAATTCGAAAAAGAAAAGTCACACAGGGGTGAAGTATGAATTTGAAGAATAGTGTAAACGCTTTTAAAGCACTTTACAACAAACTGGATATCGACAAATGCAAAAAACTCACGAAAAAATACGTAGGAAAATATTACAAGCAGGCTACATCTATAGCTGTGGTTGCAACCCTGGGAATTGTATGTACTGCAACAGCCATTACCCAAAAGGTAAATGCAGATAGTGCGGCAGGTGTTATGATTTCCGTGTCAGATGTGGCAGCAGGACATGAACCGTTTAGCGGAAATACGTTTAATATAGCATCAATCTCATATAATGAAATGCGTACTTTTAATTATGAGACTGGACAGCTTGCACAGCTTGAGAAGTCAGAGAAACAGATAGAGCAAATTCTTTCATCAAGACAGCAGAGCAGAAAGGAACAGGCTGCTATTGACCAGCTTACTGCCACAAGCAGCAGTGAGCCGGAGGTATCAAGTAAGCCTGAAGAGAGTACAACTCCTGTTACAGCGCCTACTGTTGTAACCTTTGCAGATGAAAATGGCACTTATGAATATGTTGGTGAATTTACATTAACGGCTTATTGTCCATGTACCATTTGCTGCGGTCAGTGGAGCAATATGGCAAATCCAACAACTGCAAGCGGAACAACTGCAACTGCAGGAAGAACGATTGCTGCTGACACATCAAAGTTCCCGTTTGGCACAAAGCTTTCTATCAATGGACAGATATACACAGTAGAAGATACTGGTGGGGCAGTTGTGGGAAACAGGATTGATATATTCTTTAATTCACATCAGGAAGCACTTAATTTCGGTCTGCGGACTGCATCAGTATATATTGTAAAGTAAAAATAAAAAGTATCGCAGGACATGCGGTACTTTTTATTTTATAATAGTAAGTCAATAACACTTTTGTTACTTGTTTTTGTATACGTGTTGTGATATTATATGGACGTTAATTTTGTTATATTATAATTTATAAGGAGTTTGAAAAACATGGGACTTACATACAAAAGTACAAGAAATTCACAAGAAACCGCAACGGCATCTCTTGCTATACTGAAAGGACTTGCCAACGGTGGAGGACTTTTTGTACCTGATACAATTCCTGCATTTGATAAAAGCTTGGATGAGCTTGCAAAAATGGATTATAGACAGGTTGCCTACAATGTTATGAAGCTTATGCTTACGGATTTTACAGAGGATGAGCTTATGTATTGTATAAATTCGGCTTATGATGATAAGTTTGACACAAAGGAAATCGCAGTGCTTAATAAAAAGGCAGGAGCACATTTCCTTGAGCTTTTCCACGGTTCAACAATTGCATTTAAGGATATGGCACTTTCAATACTTCCGTATCTTCTTACAACATCAGCGAAGAAGAACAACGTAGATAATGAAATCGTTATATTGACTGCTACTTCGGGAGATACAGGAAAGGCTGCTTTGGCTGGCTTCGCAGATGTGCCGGGCACAAAAATAATAGTATTTTATCCTAAGAATGGTGTAAGTCCAATTCAGGAAAAACAGATGGTCACACAAAAGGGCGATAACACATTTGTTGTGGGTATTACAGGAAATTTTGATGATGCACAGACAGGTGTAAAGAAAATGTTTTCTGATGTGGAGTTAAATGAATATTTGGCATCAAAGGGATATCAGTTTTCGTCAGCGAACTCCATTAACATAGGAAGACTTGTCCCACAGATGGTTTATTATGTATATGCATATACAAGGCTCATTGCATCTGGTGAAATAAAGTCCGGTGAAAAAATAAATGTAGTTGTCCCTACAGGAAACTTTGGAAATATTCTTGCAGCATATTATGCTAAGGAAATGGGATTGCCAATAAATAAATTCATATGTGCATCAAATGAGAATAAGGTTCTTTATGACTTTTTCACGACTGGGTGCTATAACAAAAACAGAGAGTTTATTCTCACAAGCTCACCGTCAATGGATATTCTTATTTCAAGTAATCTTGAAAGACTTATATACAGAATTGCTGGAAATGATGCTGTAAAGAATAGTGAGCTTATGTCAGCACTTTCAGGTGAGGGTGAGTACTCAATTACAGAAGATATGAAGAAAAAACTTATGGATTTTTATGGAAATTATGCGACAGAAGAGGAAACCTCTGCTACAATAAAGAAGGTTTATGAGTCTGATAATTATATTATGGACACTCACACAGCGGTCGCAGCAACCGTATATGAAAAATATAAGGCTGAAACGGGAGATACGACACCTACAGTTATAGCATCAACAGCAAGCCCGTATAAATTTACGAGAAGTGTAATGAATTCCATAAATTCAGAGTATGATAAGCAGTCGGATTTTGAGCTTGTAGATGAGCTTTGTAAGCTTTCGGGTGTTAAGATACCACAGGCAATTGAAGACATAAGAACGGCACCGATAAGACACAATACTGTATGTGACAAGGAAAATATGTTGGACGAAGTAAAGAAATTTCTCTTTGCAAAATAAATGCATTTAAGGACTGTCATATTATGAAATCCGTATGACAGTCTTTTCTATTCTTGATTAATAGGAAACTCTATAGGAGGAAGCATAAGCGTATGTACACGTTAAAAACAAATGCCAGCTTTGACAGCGCTCATTTTTTAAAAGGATATGAGGGAAAGTGCTCAAATATTCATGGGCATAGATGGACTGTCGAGATATTAGTTTGTGGAGAGACTCTTGAGGAATCAGGAAGCAACAGGGGAATGGTTGTAGATTTCTCTAAGTTAAAGGATGATGTAAAGGAAGTGGTAAACAGCTTCGACCATTGCCTTATTATTGAAAAAGGAAGTCTTAAGGAAAAAACCTTAGAGTCTCTTTTGGAAGAGAATTTCAAGGTTGTACAGCTCGATTTCAGACCGACTGCAGAAAACTTTTCTAAATATTTTTATGATTTAATATATAATAAGGGTTATATGGTGAAAGAATGTACGGTGTATGAAACGCCGAATAATTGTGCCACATACAGTCAGTTTTAAAATATGAGGGGGGAAAATATAATGTATAAATTTAAGGTAGTTGAAAAATTTGTAAGTATAAATGGTGAGGGGAAACGTGCAGGCGAGCTGGCATGCTTTATAAGGCTGGCCGGTTGTAATCTTCATTGTAATTATTGTGATACGGCATGGGCGAACGAGCCACATGTAGCATGCGAATTAATGACAAGTGATGAAATATATGAATATGTTGTGGGAACAAAAGTGCAAAATGTAACGATTACCGGTGGTGAACCGCTAAAAGATGAAAATATTACCGAGCTTTTGACAAAACTTTCATCAAACGAATATCTTAGAATTGAAGTGGAGACAAATGGTTCGATTCCTATTACAAAATTTGGAATGATTGCAGATAACATTACATTTACTATAGACTATAAGCTTTTAGGCAGTGGAATGACCAGTGAAATGCGTATTGAGAATTTTGAAACTGCAAGAAGAAAGGATACGATTAAGTTTGTTGTGTCCAATCACGCTGATTTGCTCCAGACTAAAAATATAATACAAATGTATGGACTTGATGATAATAGTGCAACCGTATACATAAGCTCAGCTTTTGCTGAGATGGAGCCGAAGGATATCGTACAATTTATGATTGAAAATAATATGAATAATATTAAGTATCAGCTCCAGATGCATAAATATATTTGGGAGTCAGACAGAAAAGGAGTATAAAATGGCAATAGATAAGGACGCAATAAAGGAGCATATAAGAGGTATACTTGTGGCCTTAGGTGATAATCCTGATAGGGAAGGCCTTAAGGAAACACCTGAAAGAGTTGCAAGGATGTACGAGGAAGTATTTGAGGGGATGAATTACACCAATGACCAGATTGCCGAGATGTTTTCAAAGTCCTTTGAGCAACCGGAGGGCTCATCAAACGATATCGTATTAGTAAAGGATATTGAGGTGTTCAGTTATTGTGAGCATCATATGGCACTTATGTATGATATGAATGTTTCTGTTGCATACATTCCAAAAGGAAGGGTGCTGGGACTTAGCAAGATTGCACGTATAGCGGATATGGTTGCAAAAAGGCTGCAGCTTCAGGAACGCATAGGCTCAGACATTGCATACATTATGGAAAAAGTTACGAATTCTCCGGATATTGCAGTAATCATTGAGGGAAGTCATAGCTGCATGACTGCAAGGGGGATAAAAAATGGTCAGGCAAAGACACTGACAACAACACTTAAGGGTAAATTTGAAAGTGACGGAGATTTACAAAAGAGATTAATGTTGCTTGTAAGGCAGTAGTAGAATGGAGAATGCGATATGAAAAATAAGGATGAGGCAGTAGTTGTTTTTAGTGGAGGACAGGATAGTACAACCTGTCTGCTTTTTGCACTGAAAAAATATAAAAAGGTGTATGCGGTTTCATTTGATTACAACCAGCGACACAGCCTGGAACTTCAGTGTGCAAAGGAAATATGCGCAAAATATAATGTTGAGCACACGATTCTTGATATGGGACTGTTAAGCCAGCTTGCACCAAATTCACTTACCAGAATGGATATTACGGTAGATCGTGATGCGCCTGATACAGGCACGCCAAATTCTTTTGTCGATGGGAGAAATATGTTATTTTTAACATTTGCTGCAATATATGCAAAACAAAAGAAAATTACGGATATAATAACAGGTGTATCCCAAAGTGACTTTTCGGGATATCCGGATTGCAAGGATATTTTCATAAAATCTTTAAATACAACATTAAACTTGGCAATGGATTATGAATTTGATATAATTACGCCACTTATGTGGATTGATAAGGAAGAAACGTGGCAACTTGCTGACGAGCTGGGTGGTTTTGATGTAGTGCGCAATATGACACTAACATGTTACAACGGTATAAGGGGAGATGGCTGCGGGAATTGTCCTGCCTGTAAGCTTAGAAAAAAAGGGTTAGATGCATACTTAAAAAATAGAATAAAATGACAAAAGGGTGGAATTATGAAGAGGTTATTGTTTATAATTAATCCTAAAGCGGGAAGAACTGCAATAAAGAGCGATTTATTTGAGATAATTATGACATTTGCCCATGATGGGTATGATGTGGAGGTTTATCCAACAAAGGGACCGAATGATGCCAGCAGAAAGGTTCAGGAGGAAGGTGCAAACTACGATTGTATCGTGTGTGCCGGTGGAGATGGAACCTTGAGAGATACTGTATGCGGCTATATGGATATGGGAGAAAAAAAGGTATCATTAGGATATATTCCTGTGGGAACGACCAACGATTTTGCAAGGAGTCTCCGTATTTCTAGAAAACCACTTGAGGCTGCAGAACAGATAGTAAAGGGAACTGAGCAGTTTGTCGATGTTGGACGGTTTGGGGACAAGCATTTCGTGTATATTGCAGCATTTGGCATATTTACAGATATATCATACAGTACAAGACAGTCACTGAAAAGAGTGTTAGGACATACTGCATATGTTGTAGAGGGACTAAAAAATATAGCAAATTTTCAGACCTATAAGCTGTGGGCTCAATTTGACGATGCAGTGCTTACGGGAGAATATATTTATGGTATGATAACAAACTCATTTTCTGTTGCAGGTTTTAAAATAAGAGGAACAAAGCATGTGGTTCTGGATGATGGGAAATTTGACTGCCTGTTTGTAAAAAAGCCGGAAAGCCCTACGGAGCTGCAACAAATTATATCAGCGGTACTTACAAATGATATTGAAGGAAATGAGATGTTTTTTGAGACAAAGGCATCTAAAATTCATATAAAAAGTGAAACGCCTATAAAATGGACGCTTGATGGTGAGTTTGGTGGCGATTTGGAAGAAATTATTATATCAAATGAAAAAAAAGCGGTGGGTATATATCATTTTGCAAACCTTGCAAATAGCGGAATCACTGAAGTAAATGAGGAAAGTGTGGCAACAACGGATCAGGATGAATACGATGATTATGATGACGACTACTATGACGGTTGGGAGTAGTTTGCTTTACTTTTTGAGTTCATTGGAATATAATAAATATAATTATGTTTAAGAAAGGAAAATATTTCCATGGGAAAATATTTTGGTACAGATGGCTTTCGCGGGGAAGCAAATGTTTTTCTTACTGTTGAGCATGCCTATAAGGTTGGAAGATATGTAGGATATTATTTTGGAAAGAAAAAAACGGATGGAGAGAGAGCCAGAGTGGTAATAGGAAAGGATACAAGACGTTCAAGCTATATGTTTGAATATGCCCTTGTTTCTGGGATTACTGCAAGCGGGGCAGATGTATATCTGATGCATGTTACTCCTACTCCTAGCGTGTCATATATTGCAAGAGTTGATGAATTTGATTGTGGAATCATGATTTCCGCAAGTCACAATCCTTTTTATGACAATGGAATTAAGCTTATTAACTGTCATGGTTCCAAAATGGAGGCTGAGGTTGAGGAAGAAATCGAAAAATACATAGATGGTATTATTCCTGAGATACCTCTGGCAACAAGGGAGCATATCGGAAGGACAACAGACTATTCTATGGGAAGAAACAGATATATTGGATATCTTATGACGCTTCCAACACGCTCATTTAAAAACATGAAGATTGGACTTGATTGCGCAAATGGTGCGTCTTCCACTGTGGCAAAGGCTGTTTTTGATGCTTTGGGTGCAAAGACATATGTGATTAACAATTCGCCTGATGGAACAAATATTAACACAAATTGTGGTTCTACGCATATTGAAGGACTTCAGAAATTTGTTGTAGAAAACCAGCTTGACGCAGGTTTTGCTTATGATGGAGATGCGGACAGGTGTCTTGCGGTGGACGAAAAGGGAAATCTCATTGATGGAGACATGATACTATATATCTGCGGAAAATATTTAAGAGATAACGGAAAGTTGAATCAGGACACAATAGTAACAACTATTATGTCCAATATCGGGCTATACAAAGCTCTTGATGCAGAGGGAATCAAGTATGAAAAGACAACAGTTGGGGATAAATATGTTTATGAATGTATGCTTGAAAACGGATATGTACTTGGTGGAGAGCAGAGTGGACATATCATATTCTCCAAATATGCCAGAACAGGAGATGGCGTTCTGACATCCCTTAAGTTGATGGAGGTTGTCATTGAGAGCAAGGCTACACTGTCTGAACTTACAAGAAGTCTGAAAATATATCCACAGCTTCTTATTAACACCAAGGTTGCTGACAAAAAAGCAGTTATGAATGATGCAGATGTTTTGGCGGCAACTGACAAAGTGGCACAAAAGCTCGGTGATAACGGACGTGTCCTCCTTCGTGAAAGTGGTACAGAGCCTGTTATAAGAGTCATGGTCGAGGCCGAGACTGACGAAATATGTAAAGAATGTGCAGAGTCAGTTGTAAAGGTAATGAAAGAAAAGGGCTATGAAGTACAATAATCAAAGGTAATGAGATGAAGATAAAACTTAGAAAGCTTGAAACATCAATATTATTTGTATCAAAGATAACCCTGTATGGTTTATTGTTTTTTGTATTTTATTTTGCGTATTCAAGAAAAAACTGGCCGCTTTTAAATGTGTCAAGAACATCTGTAATAGTGGTCGCAACGTACATCATTATGGGTTATATGTTTGCAAATATATATGGGCGGTATGATATCGGAAAGAGAAAGAGCAAGCCTATCGTGTATTCCCTTATACTTGCTACTTTGTTTACTGATATTATATCGGTATTTATGTTGTCTGTCATGAATACAAACCAAAATAACAATAAGACGTTCAAGCTTGAACAGCCGGCATTACTTGTTCCGGTTCTATTAATACAGCTTGCACTTATACTTGTCTTTACGTATGGGGGAAATGCCCTTTACTTTAAGATTTATGACCCCGAAAAATGTATTATCATCACATCATCGCAGAGAAGCTTAAACGAGGTAATAAGGGGAATCAACAAATATAAGCTTCAATATAAAATTGCCAAAATAGCAGATTACAGGGACAACATGCTTAAAAAATATATTGCAGAGTATGATACGGTTTTTATTTATGATGTTCCGATACTTGAGAGAACGGAAATAATAGAATATTGTTATCAGAATATGAAAAATGTTTTCTACAATCCGGATATGCATGATGTTGTTGAACGGGATTCCAGACATATTATTCTGGACGACGTTTCTCTTTTTGGCAATTATGCTAAAACCCTTACACTTGAACAGCGTTTTGTTAAAAGAATATCAGACATTATTATATCTTTGGTGGCTCTTATAGTAACATCGCCGATTTTACTTATTGCAGTTATTTGCATAAAGCTTGAGGATCGGGGGAGTGTTATATTCAAGCAAAACCGTGCTACCAGAAATGGAAGAATATTTTCGGTTTATAAGCTTCGGACAATGAAGGAAGACGTTGACAATTACTCAGTTATTGATAATGATGACAGAGTGACAAATGTTGGACGTATTTTAAGAAAATATAGAATTGATGAAATACCTCAGTTTTATAATGTTTTAAAGGGTGATATGAGTGTTGTCGGACCACGTCCTGAAATGCTTGCAAACATATTTAACTATACATCGGTGCTTCCGGAATTTGAGTACAGGTTAAGAGTTAAGGCAGGAATAACAGGATATGCACAAATAGCAGGAAAGTATAACACGTCACCAAAGGACAAACTTATTTTAGATTTGATTTATATAGAAGAGTACAGTCTGTGGCTTGATATAAAGCTTATATTCCAGACTATAAGTATTATTTTCAAAAAGGATAGTACGGAGGCTTTTCATAAGGAAGAGGAGGAGCTGTTGTTTGAGGAATACATTGAATCGTATGAGGAGCATCAACAACAGTAGTTTTTATATTTATTTAGGAGATAAACATGAAAAAAATATTAGTAACCGGATGTAATGGTCAGCTTGGCAGAGCTATAAATGAAGTATACAGGAATGAACAGGCAGAGCTTATCAATACGGATGTTGCCGATTTGGATATAACGGATGTAGGTGCTGTTATAAGCTATGTGGAAAATAAAAAGCCGGATGTAATTATAAACTGTGCTGCTCATACAAATGTAAATGCGTGTGAGAGTGAATGGGATCTTGCATATAAAATCAATGCCATCGGTCCAAGAAATTTGAGCATTGCGTCATCAAAAATTGGAGCAAAGCTTATACATGTATCAACGGATTATGTTTTTGACGGAACATCGGATGTACCATATACTGAATTTTCAGATGTCGCACCTCTTGGCGCATATGGAAAAACGAAGCTGGCAGGAGAGGAATTTGTGAAGCAGTTTGCAAAAGATTTCTTTATAATAAGAACTGCATGGTTATATGGAGATGGAAAAAATTTTGTAAAAACAATGCTTTCACTTGCAGAGAAAAATGATGTGGTGAGTGTGGTTAAGGATCAAATCGGTTCCCCTACAAGTGCAATGGAGCTTGCAAGAATGATAAAGTATGTGGAACCTACAGACAACTATGGAATATTTCATGGAACATGTGAAGGCTTTTGTTCATGGGCAGATTTTGCAGAAGAAATATTTAAGCTGGCAGGAAAGACCACAAAGGTGAAGCATATTACAACAGAAGAGTTTCCTACACCGGCAAAGAGACCGGCTTATTCGGTTTTGGATAATTATATGCTTAGGCTTACTACAGATTATCAATTTGCCGATTGGCGGGATGCATTAAAGGAGTATATGTCAGATAAATAAAAAAAGTGCTGTCGCACTAAGAAATGCGACGGCACTTTTTGTTAAAACCAGAGCTATGATAATGATTGTTCATACTCATCAAATAAGCGATGATACATAGACGGAAGCCCTACAAATTCGCATCCGTAACGGTAGCCGGAGCCATCTACAGGTTTTACATAAAGGATTTTAACTACTGAAAGAATGATTTCTTCAATTCCCTCAAATTCAATTGTAGCATTGAAATAGTATTCAACCGGAAGTTTGCTGTCGGATATAAAACCAATACCGGCTTTTGAAATATCGAAGACCTCAATTTCAGTATTTAAGTCATCTATATTTATTCCGTCCTGCTTGAACAGGTTAGAAACTTCAAGTGTCATCTTGATAGGTAATCGTTTGTATTTTCTCTTCTCCTGCATATGCAATTCCTCCGAATAAATTAATTAACAATATTATAACAAAAAGTTATACATATTGCCACAAATTTTTTATGATTCAGTGCATAATTCTTAAAATATGTACTAATAAAGATAATAAAACATAAACTATTTGACAGTTTTGGACATCTAAGGCATAATTTACATGTGTGCATATAGCAGGTTCCGAAGGAACCAAAAACAAGAAATGATGGAAGGATGTTATTATGAACGATAAATACGTCAGTCCGCTGTCAGAAAGATATGCGAGTAAAGAGATGCAGTATATTTTTTCACCGGACATGAAATTTAAAACATGGAGAAGACTTTGGATTGCATTGGCAGAAACCGAGCAGGAGCTTGGTCTTAAGGATGCAGACGGAAATCCGAGAATAACGGATGAGCAGATAGCA
This sequence comes from uncultured Lachnospiraceae bacterium, assembly GCA_947173945.1. GTDB lineage: Bacteria > Bacillota > Clostridia > Lachnospirales > Lachnospiraceae > Coprococcus_C. The sequence continues at coordinate 5,006 of CAMWGV010000036.1, read as the reverse complement.
GAATTAAAAAGTCACATGGATGAAATAAATTATGATGTTGCAAAGGAAAGGGAAAAGCAGGTAAGACATGATGTAATGAGTCATGTGTATGCTTACGGACAACAATGCCCGAAAGCAGCGGGCATTATCCATCTCGGGGCAACAAGCTGTTATGTGGGAGATAACACAGATGTAATTGTTATGACTGAGGCATTAAAGCTTGTGAGGAAAAAGCTTATAAATGTAATAGACGAGCTGGCAAAATTTGCAGAAAAATATAAGGCACTTCCGACACTCGCCTTTACACATTTCCAGCCTGCACAGCCTACAACGGTGGGTAAGAGGGCAACGCTCTGGATGCAGGAGCTGCTTCTTGACTTAAGTGACATAGAGTATATGATATCACAGCAGAAGCTTCTTGGCTCTAAGGGAACAACAGGTACACAGGCGAGCTTTCTTGAGCTTTTCAATGGTGACCATGATACTGTGAGAAAGATAGATGATATTATAGCTAAGAAAATGGGGTATGAGGAGTGTTATCCTGTATCAGGACAGACATATTCGAGAAAGGTTGATGCAAGAGTTCTGAACGTTTTAAGCGGAATTGCCATGAGTGCCCATAAGTTTTCAAATGACATCAGACTTCTCCAGCATTTAAAAGAAATTGAGGAGCCTTTTGAGAAAAACCAGATAGGCTCATCAGCTATGGCATATAAGAGAAATCCTATGAGAAGCGAAAGAATAGCATCACTTGCAAATTACGTTATGGTGGATGCCCTGAATCCTGCTATTACGGCGGCTACACAATGGTTTGAGAGAACACTTGACGATTCGGCAAACAAGAGAATATCTGTACCTGAGGCATTTCTTGCTGTGGACGGAATATTGGACTTATATTTAAATGTAGTAGATGGACTTGTCGTGTATGACAAGGTAATATACCAGAGATTTATGAAAGAGATACCTTTCATGGCAACGGAAAATATTATGATGGATGCTGTAAAGCGTGGCGGAAACAGACAGGATCTCCATGAAAAGATAAGAAGCTATTCCATGATGGCAGGGGAACAGGTAAAGGTATATGGAAATGAAAATAACCTTGTTGACCTTATTGCTGCTGATTCGGCATTTGGAATGACAAAAGAGGAAATAACGGCACTTTTAGAGCCTATCAATTTTGTGGGACGTGCTCCACAGCAGACAGATGAGTTCCTTACAGAGATTGTAAAGCCTATTTTGGATGCAAATAAGGAAATACTGGGAGTGAAGGCAGAAATAAACGTATAAATGTAAAGCAATGGAAATGCAGCATCAGCCCTTTACTGAAAGTAAATTATAAATGGGCTGATGTTCATAGAGGGGGTAACCTTAAGTGAACGAAAGAATAGAAAAAAAATTAGGAGTTCGATTTAAGCTGATTGGTGTAATTATTCCGGTTGTGTTAGTTATGGTAATTGTATTCTTTGCATTATCACGGGGGACAATACTTAAGCTTGCAACGGATAAGCTTACAACAGAATCGAAGGTGTATGCGGAAAAAATCAGCAGTTGGACACAACAGATTTTCTCAGAGCTTAATTTATACAAGAGTACAATAGAGGAAGCAGGTTTTAAAAATGATGAAGAAATTCTTCGGTATATGGAAACTTCCTATGAAAAAAATCCAGCATTTCCTATAGGGCTTTATATGGGAGATGATGCAGGAGTATATCTTGATGGTTCGGGCTGGGTTCCGGGAGATGACTGGGTTTTGACAGAGCGCGACTGGTATTTGGAAGGAATTAACAATAAAGAATTTGCATTTGGAGAGCCTTACTATGACTCGCAGTCAGGAGATGTATGTGTTAGTGCTACAGTGCGAATGAATTACGATGCCGCTGTAAGGGTATTAGCTGTGGATGTATATCTTGATTATCTGTCAGAGCTTGTTGTAGAGATTACCGATTCCGGTATTGATAATGCTTTTTTTGTAACCAGAGATACCCAGACAATACTTGCACATCCTGATAGCAATATGGTTGATGTAAAGCTGGGAGCGGTTGATTCTGATGAACTGTATGACAATATAAGCTCTGTGGTAACTGACGGAAAAACCGGGATGGTTGAGCTTTCCGGTAAAGATGGAAAATATTTTGTTAATATAAATGAGATAGATAATACAAACTGGTATCTGGTTACATGTATGAAACGCTCAGAGGTTCTGAAGGAGCTTTCAAAGGTTGAGCTTGTTATGATAATCGTTGCAGTTCTTGCGGCACTTGTACTGATATTTATTATCATTCATATAATGAATGGCATAGTAAAGCCTGTTGAGCGTGTTACTAATGTTCTTCAAAATGTGGCAGAGGGTGATTTTACACAAAGTATTGAAGTAAAAGGAAATGACGAGATTGCCAATATGGGAAGAAACATGCAGAATTTTATGGAGCAGATGCGAAATACGATATGTGATATTTCCAGAACTGCGGACTTGCTCAATAAGCAGTCAGAAGAAAATGGACGTGTGTCTGAAGAGCTGGCAGATTCATCATTCCATCAAAACAATGCTGTGGAGACGCTCAATCAAATGGTTGACGAGCTTTCAAAGGCGGCTGTTGAGGTATCCGCACAAATGGATCAGCTTACAAGTGTTATTACAACTGCCAAATCAGAATGTGAATATGCCGGAGAGGTCATGAATCAGACCGTTGAGGTTTCCGAGAGTGGCAAGGGAGTCATGAAGAAGGTAAGCTCTGGAATGTACAATATAGAAAGTACAATCGGCAGTCTTGCCAGTCAAATAAAAAGAGCCGGTGAAGTTACATCCAATATCAGCAATATGGTAACACTTATTACTGATATTGCGGATGAGACAAATCTGCTTTCTCTTAATGCGTCCATAGAGGCAGCAAGGGCGGGTGAAGCAGGCAGGGGCTTTGCAGTTGTGGCAGAGCAGATTAGCAGTTTGGCAGAAAACAGCAAGAATGCGGCAGAGGACATTTCAAGGCTTACAACAGAAATTCAAAGTACAATGGAGCAGGCTGAGATGCAGATGCATCAGAGTGTTTCCGAGGTAAAGGAAAATGCGATTGTCATAACACAGACAGGTGATGCATTTAATAATGTATATAACAAGGTTGCACAGACAAATAAAACAATGCTGCACATGGTAGAATTGATAGAAGAGGTAGATAAGGTTGCGCTTTACATGCAGGATATTGCAGTAAATCAGGCAGATGCAACGAAACAGATATCGGAATCTGCGAAGGAACTTGAAAGCTATACTCAGATGGTCAGTGAAAACAGCGATACGGTAGCAGAGAATGCCCGTGTACTTGAGACAGAGTCAAAAAGTCTGATGGAGTGTATGGGACAATTCAGAGTATAAATAACCATAAAATAAATGGAGGTGTTGTAACAACATGGTACAAGCAGTAGTAGGAGCCAATTGGGGTGACGAAGGAAAGGGTAAAATAACTGATATGCTGGCACGTGAGGCTGACATAATTGTAAGATTTCAGGGAGGAGCAAATGCAGGGCATACAATAGTAAATAACTACGGTAAGTTTGCATTACATACTTTGCCGTCCGGTGTGTTCTATGACCACACAACAAGCATTATAGGAAATGGAGTGGCACTCAATATACCGGTGCTGTTCAATGAGATAAAGTCCATTACAGACAAAGAGGTTCCGACACCGAAAATTCTGGTATCTGACAGGGCGCAGATTGTTATGCCTTACCACATATTGTTTGACGAATATGAGGAGGAAAGACTTGCAGGAAAGTCATTTGGCTCAACGAAATCAGGTATAGCGCCTTTTTATTCTGACAAATATGCAAAGGTAGGATTTCAGGTAAGTGAGCTTTTTGACGAAGACGCTCTTATGGAAAAGATTGAGAGAGTTATCTTACAGAAAAACATTATACTGGAACATCTTTACCACAAGCCGTTGCTTAAGGCGAAAGAGATATTTGATACACTTATGGAATATAGAAAAATGGTTGAACCATATGTATGTGATGTGTCACTTTATCTTCATGAGGCGATTAAGGCAGGAAAAAATATATTGTTGGAGGGACAGCTTGGTTCACTCAAGGATCCGGATCATGGTATATATCCTATGGTAACATCATCTTCAACGCTTGCTGCCTATGGAGCAATTGGAGCGGGAATACCTCCGTATGAGATAAAGAAAATAATCACTGTATGTAAGGCATATTCCAGTGCAGTAGGTGCAGGAGCTTTTGTAAGTGAAATATTTGGCGAAGAGGCAGACGAATTAAGACGTCGTGGCGGCGATGGAGGAGAGTACGGTGCAACGACAGGAAGACCAAGACGTATGGGCTGGTTTGACTGTGTAGCATCAAAGTACGGATGCCGTATTCAGGGAACTACGGATGTGGCATTTACGGTTCTTGACGTGCTTGGATATCTTGATGAAATTCCTGTATGTGTAGGCTATGAAATTGATGGAGAAATAACTACAGACTTCCCTACAACAAGTAAGCTTAACAAAGCAAAGCCGGTATTAACTACGCTTCCGGGCTGGAAAACAGACATACGCGGAATAAAGAAGTATGAGGAGCTTCCTGAAAACTGTCGTAAGTATATTGAGTTTATTGAGGAACAGATTGGATTTCCTATTACGATGGTTTCAAACGGACCGGGCAGAGATGATATAATATACCGCAAGAAATAAAATAATAATATACTATGAAAATAAAGAAGGCATACCGTTTTAATTTTGTGGTTAAAGGGTATGCTTTTTTATTTTGTTGAGAAAAAAAGGCACTGTCATTCGTTTATATAGTGAAGGGGGAGAGATGGGGACATATGGATAAAAATGAATTCGAATTCACCGTAAACAAATATGCAGATGATTTGTTTAAAATAGCTTTTAGATATGTTTGTAACAAGAATGATGCCGAGGATATTGTTCAGGATACTTTTTTTAAATATTTAAAGCATTATAAGGAATTCCCATCAGAATAACATAAAAAATACTGGCTTATGAGGGTAACAATAAACAAATCAAGAGATCTGC